>DASPMH010000001.1:0-4753 GCA_035627175.1 Terriglobales bacterium
ACGGCGGTGGTGGTGGTAGCGGCGTAGCCACGCTCGGCGAGACACTGCAGGGTTGCGGCGAGGATGCGATCGCGGGTGAGGACGCTGCGGTCCTGTCGCGGAGCGGTGGCGATGCGAGCCATGCCGCCGGCTTATCACCTCGATTCAATCAGTCAAGACTGATTGTTTTCGGCGCTGCCCCTTTGAAAAAGGGGACGCACTGATGCATTGACCACCGACCAACCCAGGAGCCCCGAATGACCCAAGCCCAGCGCGACAAACTCCTCAACATCTTCGCCGCCTTGTTCGCGTTGATGGCCCTGTCCAATCTGCTCAAGCCGCTGCAGATCGGCGAGCAAACCGGCTTCGTCCTCTTCGGCACCCGCCTGACCGGTACCGCCAACGCGATCGCCGGGCCGCTCTTCGGCCTGTATCTCGCCGTCTATGCCCATGCGATCTGGAAGCGCCGCCGGTACGCCATTCCGATGGCGCACGCCTACGCCGTCTACGTCATCCTCAATTTGGTGCTGTACACGATGACCAACACCATTCCCGCCGGCATCGGCTACATGCTCTTCGGCATCGTCTACTCGACGATTGCGATCGGCGTGTCGCTCGGGGCGGCGATCCTGCTGACTCAGCAGAAGAACGAGCTGCACTGACACCGGCAATGCCGACCGATCTGGTGTTCGATGCACACCAGCTGACCAAGACCTACTTGATGGGCGACGTGCCGGTCACCGCCCTGCGCGACGCGACCGTGGCGGTGCGGCGCGGCGAGCTGGTGGTGGTGCTCGGACCTTCCGGCAGCGGCAAGTCGACGCTGCTCAACATCATCGGTGGCCTCGACGTCGCCTCGAGCGGTAGGCTGCGCTTCGGCGACCAGGAGCTCAGCCGGGCCAGCGACGACGAGCTGACCGAGTACCGTCGCCGTTACGTCGGCTTCGTCTTTCAGTTCTACAACCTGGTGCCGAGCCTGACTGCCCGCGAGAACGTCGCGCTGGTGACCGAGATCGCAGCGGACCCGATGGATCCGACCGACGCGCTGCGGTGGGTGCATCTCGATCACCGTCTCGACCACTTTCCGGCGCAGCTTTCCGGCGGCGAGCAGCAGCGCGTTGCCATCGCCCGGGCGATCGCCAAGCGCCCCGAGGTGCTGCTCTGCGATGAGCCGACCGGCGCGCTCGATTTCGATACCGGCCGGGTGGTGCTCGAGGTGCTCGATCGGCTCAACCGCGAGCTCGGCACGACGACCATCGTGATCACCCACAACGCCGCGATCGGCGAGATGGCCGATCGCGTCATCCACATGCACAGCGGCGCCATCGCCGAGATCCGCAACAACGCCCGCCGCGCCCAACCCAGCGAGATCAATTGGTGAATCCTCGCTGTAGCGCCGGCTGTCTCAGCCCGCTTGCTAGGCCGGGCGACTGTAGCGCCGGCTGTCTCAGCCGGCTTGGTAAACCGCGGTCGGTGCGCTCGGAGAGCGCACGCTACAATTGGGTGTATGAAGGCGATCGAGCGTAAGCTGCTGCGCGATCTGTGGCACCTGCGCGGGCAGGTGATCGCGATCGCGCTGGTGGTCACCTGCGGGGTCGTCACCGTGGTGACCTCCCGCGTCGGCTACCAATCGCTCGAGGCGTCGCAGCTCAGCTACTACGCGCAGTACCGCTTTGCCGACGTCTTCGCTTCGGTCAAACGCGCCCCCGAGCACATCGCCGACAAGGTACGGCGCCTCGCCGGGATCGAGGCGGTCGAAACTCGCCTGATCTACGAGGTCACCCTCGACGTTCCCGGCCTGGCCGAACCAGCGACCGGCCGACTGACCTCGCTGCCCGAGCGCCGCCGGCCGGTGCTCAACGACATCCACTTGCGGCAGGGCCGCTACATTCAATCGCAGCATCCGCAAGAGGTGCTGGTCAGTGAAGCCTTCGCCAAGGCCAACAAGCTCGAGCTCGGCAGCCGCATCAGCGCCATCCTCAACGGCCGCTGGACCGAGCTGACCGTGGTCGGCATCGCTCTGTCGCCGGAGTACATCTACGCCATCCCGCGCAGCGGCGTGTTCCCCGACAATCGCCGCTTCGGAGTCCTTTGGATGGGCCGCGAAGCGATCGAAGCGGCCTTCGACATGACCGGCGCTTTCAACGACATCGTCGCCGACATCGCCCCCGATGCCAGCGAGGCGGAGATTCTCGCCACCCTCGATCGCTGGCTCGAGCCGTACGGCGGCCGCAACGCCCACGGTCGCAGCGAGCACGTCTCGCATCGCTTCATCTCCGACGAGATCGCCCAGAATCGCCGCTTCGGGGTGATGATGCCGATGCTGTTCCTCGGTGTCGCCGCCTTTCTCCTCAATGTTCTGCTGTCGCGCTTGATCTCCACCCAGCGCGACCAGATCGGCATGCTCAAAGCCTTCGGTTACCGCCATTCGACGGTGGCGGTGCACTATCTCGAGTTGGCCCTGGTCGGCGTCGGCGCCGGCGCGATTTTCGGCTCGGGCTGCGGCTTCTGGTTGGGCGGCTTGATCAATCGGATGTACGGCGAGATCTACAGTTTTCCGGCGCTGCAGTTCGAGATGAGCCCGGAGACGGTAGCGCTCTCGGTGCTCAGTTGCGGTGTCGCTGCGCTCGCCGGCGCTTTCGGTGCGATGCGGCGGACGTGGGCCTTGCCGCCGGCGGCGGCGATGCGCCCGGAGCCGCCACCGCGCTTCCATGCCGGCGCGCTCGAGCGCTTCGGGCTACACCGCCTGCTCAACCCGGCGCTGCGCATGATGGCACGCAATCTGGCACGGCGGCCGATGCGCGCTGCCCTAGCCTCGCTCGGCATCTCCTTTGCCGTAGCCTTGCTGATCATGGGTCGATTCTTCGTCGATTCGATCCACCACCTCGGCCACGTCCAATTCGATCTGGTCCAGCGCGACGACGTCATCGTCAGCACCCACGAGCCGGTGTCGTCCGCCGCGGTTCACGCTTTCGCCGACCTGCCCGGCGTACTGATCTCCGAGCCGTTCCGCTCGGTGCCGGTCGAGCTGCATGCCGGCCATCGCTCGCGGCGTACGGTGTTGATGGGCCTCGATCCCGACGCCGGCTTGCGCCGGCTGATCGGTACCAGCCTGCAACCGAAGAGCGTTCCACCCCAGGGCGTGTTGCTGACCGGCAAGCTCGGCGAGATCCTCGGCGTCGGCCCGGGAGATCTTCTGCGGGTCGAAGTGCTCGAAGGCCAGCGCAAGACGCGCACGGTCACCGTCACCGGACTCGTCGACGAGTTGATCGGTCTGTCGGCGTACATGGACCGCCGCGCCGTCTCGCGGCTGCTCGGGGAAGACCACGCCGTTTCCGGCAGCATGCTGCGCGTCGACGACGACCGACTCCCCGAGCTGTGGGCGGTACTGAAAGGGATGCCCGCCGTCGCCGGCGTCGGCGTTCACGCGGCGGCAGTACAGAGCTTCTACGAAACCATCTCCAGCAATACCCTGGTATTCACCGGAGTGCTGGTAGTGTTCGCCGTGATCCTTTCGTTTGCGGTGGTGTACAACACCGCGCGCATCGCCTTGTCGGAACGCGGCCGCGAGCTCGCCAGTCTGCGCGTGCTCGGCTTCACCAAGAACGAGGTCAGCGCCATTCTGCTAGGGGAGCAGGCTCTGCTAGCTCTGCTGGCAATCCCGCTCGGCTACTGGTTCGGCTACCTGATTTGCAAATCCCTGGTCGACCAGTTCGCCTGGGAGGTCTTTCGACTGCCGATGATCATCACCACCGACACCTATGTCTTCGCCTTCGTCGTCATCACCGCGGCCTGCATTGTCTCGAGCATCGTCGTCCGCCGCCGCATCGAGCATCTCGACCTGGTCGAGGTGCTCAAGACCAGAGAGTGAGTGATGGTTTCCAATCGCCGGCTTGCCTTGGTTGCCTTGATCGCGGCCGCGATCGCCGCCGCTGTCTTGATGCGGCCGAAGCCGATCGACGTCGAAGTGACCCGCGTCGTGCGCGCTCCACTGACCGTCACCGTCGACGAAGAAGGCGAGACCCGCGTCCGCGAGCGCTATGTCGTCGCCGCTCCGGTCAGCGGCCGCCTCGAGCGCATCACTCTCGACGAGGGCGCGGCCGTTCGCGCCGGCGATGTCGTCGCCCGGATGCACCCGCAGCCGCTCGATCCGCGTCTCGCCGCCGAGGCCCGCGCCCAATTGGATGCCGCCGAGGCGGCGCGTCGCGAGGCCGAGGCGAAGGTCGCCCAGGCTCGCGCCGCGCTGACCCAGGCGCAGCGCAATGCCGATCGCGCCCGTCGCTTGGCGAAGGACGGCACGATCTCCAAGGAGGAGCTCGAACAGGCGAATCTCGAACAGATCAGCCAGCAACAACAGCTCGCCGCGGCCGAGCACGCCACCACGCGCGCCGAGCACGAGGTCCGCGCCGCCGAGGCCGCCCTGATCGCTTCGGGATCGCGCGACACCGGCTCGCCACCGGCCGGTGGTGGCATTGAAATCACCGCGCCGGCGGACGGTTCGGTGCTGCGCGTCTTCGAGGAGAGCGAGCGGGTCATCTCTGTCGGCACGCCGCTGCTGTCGATAGGCAATCCGCACGATCTCGAGATCGTCGTCGATGTCTTGTCGAAAGATGCGGTGCTGATCGGTCCGGGCAGCCGGGTGATCATCGAAGAATGGGGCGGTCCGAATCCGCTCGAAGCGCGAGTGCGCTACGTCGAGCCGGCGGGCTTCACCAAGGTCTCGGCGCTCGGTGTCGAAGAGCAGCGCGTCAACGTCATCATCGACTTGACCGCA
>DASPMH010000002.1:0-2085 GCA_035627175.1 Terriglobales bacterium
CGAGCTAGCCGAAGGCGGTCATCCATTACCGACTGCCGCAGGAGTCGCCGCGACAGGTCGCCTGACCGAGCTCGTCGAACAGGCCGACAGTGGCATCCTTTGCCTCTTCAGCGGCGGCGCTTCGAGCCTGATGGTGGCGCCGCGGCCGCCGCTGGCCCTCGCCGAAAAGATCGCCGTCAACCGAATGCTGCTCGCCAGTGGCTGCACCATCGACGAGATCAACACCGTTCGCAAGCATCTGTCGCAAGTCAAAGGCGGCGGTCTGCTCGCCTTGGGCGGTGCCGAGATGGCGACGTTGCTCCTGTCGGATGTCATCGGCGATGACCCTAGTGTCATCGCCTCGGGACCGACCACCGCCGATCCGACGACGCATCAGGACGCCTGGGACATCCTGCAGCGCTACGACCTGATCGAGCGTTTGCCTGCGGCAGTCACCGAGCTGCTGCAGCGCGGTCGCGTCGGTAGCGAGCCCGAGACCATCAAGCCCGACAATCCCCGAGCCCGGCGCAATTGCAATCTGCTGATCGGCTCGAACCGGCTCGCGCTCGCTGCCGCCGAACGCGCCGCCGCCGAGCTCGGCTGGCAAGTGACGGTGGTAGCAGAGCCGCTGCAAGGCGATACGGAAACGGCGGCATCTGACTATTGCGCGATTTTGCTGGCGGGGCAGGGACGCCGCTGCGTGCTCGCCGGCGGCGAGACCACAGTGCGGGTTACGGGAGAGGGCAAGGGCGGGCGCAATCAGCACTTCGCTCTAGCGGCATTGACCGACCTCGCCGGTAAGGCGGCGCTGTTGCTCAGTGCCGGCAGCGACGGCATCGATGGCCCCACCGACGCCGCCGGCGCCTTCGCCGACGGCGACTCTGCCGCTCGCGCCGCCAAGGCGGGGCTCTCCGCCTCCTCGTCTTTGAGCGAGCGCGACTCCTACTCCTTCTTCGCCGCCCTCGGAGATCTGTTTCAGCCCGGTCCTACGGGAACCAATGTGATGGATCTCAAGATCGGCTTCGCCTGCGATTGAGATGGCGACGGCTAGGTCTTTCCCTCTGCACTTTTGCGGCTACGAGCTCGACGTCGCCATGCGCGAGCTGCGCCGGGACGGCGAGCTGCTCGCGGTCGAGCCGAAGGTCTTCGATCTGCTGCACTACTTGCTGCGCAACCGCGACCGGATGGTGCCCAAAGCCGAGCTACTGCAAGCACTGTGGCCCGATGTCGAAGTTGCGGAGGCCTCGCTGACCAGTTGCGTCGGTCGCCTGCGCCGAATCCTCTCCGATCGCGGAGAAATCGTGCGCACCTACTACGGCCGCGGCTACCAATTCACGGCTGCACTAGACCCCGAGCCGTCGCGACAGAACCTCGAGCTGCCGCAGGTCGCCACCGCACCACCGTTCGTAGGCCGCGCCGTCGAGCTCGAGCGACTGCTGGGGGCCTTTGCCCGCGCCCGCGCCGGAACCCGAGCGACGGTGCTCATCTCGGGCGACCAGGGGATCGGCAAAACCCGTCTGCTCGAAGAGTTGCGCGAGCGCATCGGCGATCAGGCCCTGCCGCTGCCGGGCCAATGTTATGAAGGCGAGGGCGTTCCGGCGTACTGGCCGTGGATCCAGATCCTGCGCTCGTGCGCCGCCGGCATCGGGATCACAGCGACGGCCGAAGCATTGGCGGCGGCCGGGCCGATTCTCGGCTTTCTGTTGCCCGAGCTCACCGCTGCCGCCGCGCCGGCTGCGACTGACGGCGCAACCGGTCGCGCTCAGCTGTTTCGCGCCGCCGCCGCATTTTTGAAGGCTGCCGCGCTGCAGCGTCCGCTGTTGATCATTTTGGAGGATCTGCACTGGGCCGATGCCGCGACGCTGCTGCTGTTGCGCTCGCTCGCCGACGAGCTGGCACCGGCGGCGGTGATGCTGGTCGCGACCTACCGCAGCCGCGACATCTCCGCCGGATCGGCCGCCGCGGCGACGTTGACCCAGCTCGAACGCTCGCCGGAGTGTCTCCACCTACCGCTCGACGGCCTCGATGCGGATGCGATCGCTACCTTGATTACCTCTCTGGCTGTGCCCGCGACGGCCCCGGTCGCGTCGCTGGCGCGCGACTGCG
>DASPMH010000003.1:0-2184 GCA_035627175.1 Terriglobales bacterium
TGCTGGAGGCCATCGCCGCGTTGATGCTCGCCGCGCAGCGGCGCCTGGAAGCGCTGCTGGTGGAATGGGATCCGCGCTATGCGACCACGATGCTGACGGACTGGGAGCGACTGCTGGGGCTTCCCGACATGTGCACGCCGACGAGCGGACTGAGCCTGATCGACCGCCAGCGCCTTGCCTATCAGCGCCTCATCGAGCAAGGCGGACAGTCGCGCGCGTACTACCTGGCGATCGCCGATCAACTCGGCGAGCCGGGGTGCACGATCGACGAGTTCACGCCGCTCACGTGCCAGGACGACTGCGACGACTTCCTCTACAGCACCGCGGATGCGTTCACCTGGCGCGTGAACATTCCGCACGCCGCCCAGAACGTCTACGTCATGACCTGCCAGGACAACTGCGACGACGCGCTGCAGGAGTACGACGCGTCGCTGATCGAGTGCCCGATCACTGAGCGCAAGCCTGCTCACACGAAAGTGATCTTCGCCTACGCACCTTAAGAGGACCGACCGCCCATGAAGCGCATCGACACCGCCACCAAACACACCGATCTCTTCGGCGCCGGTAAGCACGGCTATCGCAACGGAGATCTCGGGCTCGGCGTCGCACCGACGCAGCTCGATGCCGCAGCGCTCAATCACATGCAGGAGGAAATTGCGCGTGTCATCGAAGCGGGGGGCATCGCTCTGGATTGCGCCACCTACAACCAATTGCTGCTCGCGCTGCGTGCCGCGGGTGTGTTCACGACGCCGGCGACGGGTGACCGGACGACGAAGGCCGCGACGACCGCGATGTTCACGAACGAGTTCGCATCGAGCTTCGGTGCGAGCGGCTATCAGAAGCTGCCTACCGGCCTGATCTTGCAGTGGGGAAGCGCGTTGACTGACGGCTCCGGCGTAGCAGTGGTGTCTTTGCCCATCACTTTTCCCACAGCCACCCGAGGCGTGTGGGCCATGTACAACGGCTCGACTGGGCCAACGACCAACCGCGTAGTGGGTTGCAACTCGCCGACAGCGTCATCTTTCACGCTCTACGCGGCGGACAACGCGGGTGCCGCTGTCTCGGCAACCATCAACTGGTTCGCGCTCGGGCACTAAGAAGGGGTAACGAACATGCTTTATGCCGCATCGACACGCGGGTTCTATCGGGAGGACGTCCACGGCGAGAACATCCCGGCGGACGCGGTGGAGATCACAGACGAGCAGTACGCCGTACTGATCGAAGGCCAGGCTAAGGGCGGAACGATCGCATCAGGAGCCGGCGGATTCCCGATCCTTCTCCCGCGCACGGAGCCCACGATCGACCAGATCAAGGACGCCATGTGGGAGCGGATCAAGATCGAGCGCGACCGCCGCACGCAGGCGGGTGGCTACCAGGTTGGCATGCACTGGTTCCACTCCGATACGTTCTCTCGCACACAGCAACTCGGGCTCGTTCTGCTCGGTGAATCGCTGCCGCCTGGCGTTCAGTGGAAGACCATGAGCGGAGATTTCGTGGCGATGACGCCGCAAGTCGCACAGCAGGTGTTTGCCGCGGCGGCCCTCTCCGACATCGCTGTCTTCGCAGCCGCGGAAGCGCACAAGGCCGCCATGCGATCCAGCGCCGAGCCGGAGAGCTACGACTTCCTGAGCGGCGGCTGGCCGGAGACCTTCGAGGAGGCGAGCGCGTGAAGCTGGTCTTCGTCTATGGCAATCGGCTTTCGTCCTGGCTGACGAAGTTCTTCACCGGCTCCACCTGCTACCACGTTGGCTTCACCGACGGTACGCACTTCTGGGACATGCATCTGATCCGGCGCCGCCGGCGTTGGAAAGACCTTTATCCCGCAGAGCGCGTCGTCACGATCAAGACGCCGGTCAAGGTCACTGCGGACTATCTGGACGACAAGCTCGACACCGACGAAGAGGAGTACGGCTGGCGCGACTACCTGCTCTTCGCCGTCCGGCCGCTCTACCACCTGGTGGGGAAGAGCACGCGGAATGCGGCTGGTGTCATCTGTTCGGAGATGGTCGCCAACGACCTGGCCGCGAATGGCTGGTCCGTTCGCTTCGACGAAGTGCCGTCGCCGGCCGACTTGGAGAAGGTCCTGCTCGGCGTTCGTGAACGCGCGTTGATGGAGGTTCACGCGAGCTAGGAAAAGACAGGGCGAGTGGCCCAGGTGCGGAAACACCAAGGCCACCCGCCTCC
>DASPMH010000004.1:0-12246 GCA_035627175.1 Terriglobales bacterium
AATGCCAACCTCAACCCAGACTGAAACGCCGACCATACCGGCGATCACCCCGATCGATACGCCAACAGCCACGGCGACTGGAACCCGAAGCGCCACCCCGACCCCATTCTGCGGCGATGGCAACATCGACCCCGGCGAAGAGTGCGAGGATGGCAACGACCTCGACGGCGACTGCTGCAATGCCGCGTGCCAGTTCGAGCCGGCGGCTTCGCCTTGCGAGGACGGCGACCCGACTACCTGTCCGGACCACTGCGACGGCAGCGGCGCTTGCGAATCCGGCCACAATGAGTCTCCGGAGTGTCCCAACACTTGTTGCGACGGCGTCGATAACGACGGCAACGGCACTTTCGACCTCGAAGACCCCAAGTGCGGCCTAGGTAAAGAAGCTCGGTTTGCTCTGATCGCCACCTCTGACCGCCCTAAGGCGATCAAGATGGGCGGCCGCGTCGAGGTCGATAGCCTCGATATCCGCGTCGACCGCCTCGACTGCGACGAGACCTACGTCTACCGCAGCAAGGCCGGCGTATGCGGCGAGGCGATGTCCTACCTACGCGGCGGTGAAGCCGGCTTCATCGCTACTCTTGCTGGCAACGGCCAAATCACCTTCTTCGGCGGCGGCTTCGACATACGTAGCCATTGGGTATCCGATGGCGCACCCGAATCATTGAAGGGCGAGATCCCATTGGTTGGTCCCGGGATCTGCAGCATCGGTGGGGAAGGCTGCAGCCAACCGCTCACGCCGCTCGGCGGCGAAGCTTGCTCTTCGGACTCCGCCGGCGCGTGCTGTTCCGATAGGAGCGCGGTGTGTCAGGAGCGCAAGAATCTCGACGACCCCAGCAACCTACATGTCTACCGCGCTGGCGACCACGCGGATTACCAGAGCTGTCAGCAGCTGCAAACACAGTTAGGGGCGGATGCGGCTGCTGTGGCCGCCCTGGCGCCGAACCATGCGGACTACAGCAACATCCAGACGCCGCAGAAAATCCGGCTTCGCGCACAGAAGATCGCATCGCCGAGCCACTGTGAAATGGGCCAACCCGACGCCTGCAGCGCGGCGTGCGCGGCGTCGTGCACGGTGATGCTGGGTGCAGGGCAGCAGGTGCTATACCTGGACTCTGTGGACGTCGGCAAGAGTACTGAGCTTCGCTTGTGCCGCGACTTCGGCCTGAGTGAGAGCGATCCGCCGACAGTGGCGATCGTGCGCATCGAGAAGAACCTGAAGCTCGGAGGTGGCGGGAAGATCACGGCGTGCGGGGTGCCGCCGGATCGGATCTTGTGGAACGCCGAGGGCGCGCGAGGGGCGGTGAAGCTATCGGCCAAGGCGAGCCTCGCTGGGACGATACTGGCGCCAGGACGGCGATCGGTCACGGTAGGCGGAGGGGCGCGGATCGATGGATCGCTGTACACGCAGAAAGTGGCGTTCAAGAAGGACGCGAAGCTGTTCCACTATCCGTTCTCGGCCGGGGTGGAGTAATCCAGGTTCGGGCATCACGATGATCGCCGGTCCCCAAATGAATTCCCCCGCTGGGATGCGCAGCTCGGCGGTCATCACGCCATCGTGCCTGCGCCGCGCATGGGCGAGGCCGGCGTGAGGGAAGAGACGCCCGAGAATCGCTTCGTTCTGGTGATCGACTTCCGGCAACTCGTTGACGAGCTCGACCAATGCCCGGCGTCAGTTGCTTGAAGGCGTTCGGGCGCAAAAGCTTCAATTACGCGCAGCCGGAGAGCGAGGCGGTTGCCATCAGGAGCAGTGCGACAAGGTACCGGTTGGGTTTCATGCACACCCGCAGGCTACGTGGAGAAAAACCTGCATGCGAAGATACCCGCTAGCCACGGCTTGGCAACTATGGGTGAGTCGCCAGCGTTGGCGCGCCCGGGCGCCCGCAGCGCACCCCTTTGGGAGGGGCGGAGGGGGCATCCCCGCGGTTCCCTGGCGCCGCAATCCGCGTTAAGCGACAGGGATGCTCGATCTGCAGCTCGTCATCGGCAACAAGCGCTACTCCTCCTGGTCTCTACGGCCGTGGCTGTTGCTCCGCCACCTCGGCGCGTCTTTCGCCGAGATCCAGCTCTCGCTGTACCGTCCCGACACCAAAGCGCAGCTGCAGCGCTACTCGAAGGCGGCCAAGGTGCCGGTGCTGATCGATGGCGATCTGGTTGTCTGGGACAGCCTGGCGATCTGCGAGTACCTGGCCGAGCTCTTCCCCGAGGCGGGCGTGTGGCCGGCCGATCGGGCCGCCCGCGCCGTCGCTCGGGCGGTGGCGGCCGAGATGCATTCGAGCTTCACCGCGCTGTGCAGCGAGCTGCCGATGAACTGCAGTGGCCCGCGCGCCGGGGTGGTGCCGTCGGCGGCGGCGCAGGCGGACATCGAGCGCATCGTCACCATCTGGCAGGAGTGCCGCGCCAGCTACGGCGGCCCCTGGCTCTTCGGCGCTTTCAGCGCCGCCGACGCGATGTACGCGCCGGTGGTGATCCGCTTCGACACCTACCAGGTGCCGCTGCCGCCGATGGCGGCGCAGTACCTCAGCACGGTGCTCGCCGACACCCCCATGCGCGAATGGATCGCCAGCGGCCGCGAGGAGCTCGAGTTGGTCCCGGAAATCGAGATAGGCACGTTGATCGCCTAGGAGAATCTGCGACACTTCGCCTAGCCCGAAAGCCCGCAAGCCTCCCGGTCACGGGAAGATGCCGCGGCGGCGCTTGGCGGCGGCGACTCGGCCGATGCCGCGCATCAGCGCGGCGGTGCGCATCCGCACCCGGCGCTCCTCGGCGACCGCGAGGATCTCGCGGAACGCCTTCTGCATCAGCGTCGTCAGTCGCTCGTTGACCTCGGCTTCGGTCCAGAAGAAGTGCTGCAGGCTCTGCACCCACTCGAAGTACGACACCGTCACCCCCCCGGCGTTGGCGAGGATGTCGGGCACGACGAAGATGCCGCGCTCTTCGAAGATGTCGTCGGCCTCGAGCGACGTCGGTCCGTTCGCTCCCTCGACGATCAGCTTACACTGCACCTTCGGTGCGGTCGCGTCGGTCAGCTGGTTCTGGATCGCCGCCGGAATCAAAACCTCGCAGGGCAGCTCGAGCACCTCGGCGCTGCCGATGGTCTCGGCGCCGCTGAAGCCGCGCAAGGTGCCGTGGTCACGCATCCAGCGATCGACGCTGGCGAGATCGAGGCCGTTGGGATTGTAGATGCCGCAGTTGACGTCGGAGACCGCAACCACCCGCGCGCCCACCTGCGCCGCCAGCATCGCCGCGGTCTGGCCGACCTGGCCGTAACCCTGCACCGACACCCGCGCCCCGCCGAGCTCGATGCCGAGGTGCCGGCAGGCCTCGACCATGCAGGCGACGACACCGCGCCCGGTCGCCTCGCGCCGCCCGTACGAGCCGCCGAGCTCGAGCGGCTTGCCGGTGACCACGCCGGGGACGGCGTAACCCTTCTGCTGCGAGTAGGTGTCCATCATCCACGCCATCACCTGCTCGTTGGTGCCTAGATCGGGCCCGGGAATGTCGCGGTCGGGCCCGATCATCTCGCTGATTTCGACGGTGTAGCGCCGCGTCACCCGCTGCAGCTCGCTAGCGGAAAGCTTGGCGGGATCGATGCGCAGCCCGCCCTTGGCGCCGCCGAAGGGCAGGCCGGCGATGGCGCACTTCCACGACATCCACATCGACAGCGCGGTGATTTCGCCGAGATCGACGTCCTCGTCGAAGCGGGTGCCGCCTTTGGTAGGACCCATCGTCAACAGATGCTGGACGCGGTAGCCGAAGACGGTCTTGACGGTGTGGTAGTTGTCGGCGCGGAAGGGAAACGACACCACCTGCGCCCGCTGCGGCGTGCGCAGGCGCTGCCAGACGTTGGGGTCGAGGCCCATCAGCTCGGCGGTCTGGTCGAGCTGTCCGACGGCGAGCCGATACATCGGCGTGTCCCACTCGAGCGAGCGTTCGTAGTCTTTCGCCATCGCTCGACAATTGCGTTTCGACCGACATTTGCAACCCGCCGATTATGGCCTGCCTCAGTCGCAGCGGTGTGCCTGCTGATCGCGGCCACCGCCTTTGCCGCAAGCCCCCGCCAGAGCTGCCAAGCCGCCAAGAATCTCGAAGCGGGAAAATACGCCGCTTCGCCTCCACAAGGCGGAGGCGAAGCGTCTCAAGACGAAAGGCAGCTGCTCGCTGACGGTTGCAACTTCATGCTACGGAGCCGCCGATTGTGGCGGCGCCAAAGCCGCCGACGCGGCGATCCCTGCCCTGAGGGATTGTCGCAGACCGGCCTCAAGGCGAGCCTCGATGCCTATGCGCCTACGTCACCCTTGCATTGGCTGGGGGCTCGCCGGCGCCGGTGCCTATGAAGTGCCTATGAAGGACATCCACCTGCGAGGGGTGCCCATGAAGGACATCCACTTGAGATAGGTGGGTGTCTTCGAGGCCAGATAGGTGGGTGTTCTTCGAGGTATTCTTCGAGGTATTCGAGGTACTCCGAGGCCCGCTGGGCGCCAGCACCGCGGTGTAGCTGAAACACACCGCGATCACCGGCGTGCCGGCAGCGCAAGCGGCGATGATTCGTTGCCGCTGTCGCAAGGATGATTGCAGTCAGTGCCATATGTCGAGTCGGAAGTGCGCCGTTGGCAGTCAGAACAACCGAGCGTAAGGAGAAAGCGATGACATCGGTCGATCGAGGTGGACGCTGAAATGATGTCGGACAACCAGATCATTCGCCGGGGATATATTGTTCGGGAGCTGCGGCGGCTCACGCTGAGCAGACCGGCACAGCCAGTGATGCCGTTGCGCCGTGGCGAGCGGGCCTTCGCACGCCCATCGAAGAATGCACGGAGTACCCTGTGAATCACCGAGTCTTCAGGTTGCTTGCTACGTACGATCTGGTTCCCGACTCCGGGCTCGAAGAAGATTTGATTCGAATCGAGGTCTTGGTCGACAATACGGAACATGCCGTCTATCGCTGCCGGGTGTGGGGATTCCGCTGTTACGTGGCCCAGCTGCTGCCTCAGGCGCCGCATATCGCACCGCCTGTATCGCACGATCGGCTTGCTCACGAGCTAACCTGGCTGCTCGACGATCCGGCGCTGATCGCGGGGAGGCGTGCAACCACGGAGTCGGAGTTTCTCGACACGGTTAAGCTTGCGGTCTCGCGTCTGATCGAAGTGATGAGACTTCCGGACATGAGATGATCACCGAGGGCCGCGACTCCACAGCATCGATGGCTCTGATTTTCATCGCCCACGAGCCAGAGGAGGTACAGTGATGGATAAAGCCACGCCAACGAGATTTTGATAGAGCGACCGCGGTGGCCCAGCGTGAAGATCGAATTCGCGCGACTCCCGTTCGATTTGCCCCGAATTTCAGCAGCCGTTCGTCGGGTTCAGCATGAGCCAACAGCGAGCGCCGTTCACGACGCGTGGACGTGAGACCCGCCGAAATTTCGGCGAATGGCCAGGCGACGGGCGCGGCCGTCTCACCGTCGCGATGACAAGTGGCTGGCAGCAATGGGAGCGTGCCGTCGAGGTTGCGGAGGCACTCGCGCTTTATGAAGCAGTGCTGTCGGCTGAGCGGCAGCTCGCAAAATGAGCGCACCTGTCGACCGATCATCCTGGCTGGAGCACTACGCTCGCAGCAGCTAGAGCAATCTGCATGATCCCATCGCGATGGCGATGCACTAGCGAGATACGCATTGGACTCCCGAGAACGCGACGAGGAACTCCTGATCGGGCGTTTCGCGATTGATCTACGCCGCGAGCGGCTGACGCGCGACGGCACGGAAGTGCATCTGCGCCAGCAATGCTGGGACGTGCTGGCTTGTCTGGCGCGACATGTCGGGCAAACGCTCGCCAAGGAGAGGCTCCAATCCGAGCTGTGGGGAAGCACGGCGATCGATCCGAATGCGATTCACTACGTGCTCTGGGATCTGCGCCGCAGCTTGGCCCGAGTCGATGGCGGCCACCTGATCGAGAAGATTCCGCGCCGCGGCTATCGGTTGGCGCTCGATGATGCCGGCGCTGCGACGCCCGTCACGGTTGCGCAACCGTCCGAGCGCTCGCTTGGCGAGAGTGCCCCCTCGGTCCTGGGACGAGAGCCCGAGCTGGCCCTCCTCCACCGTCGCCTCGCCGGGGCGGCGAACGGGCAGCGGCAGCTCGTCTTCGTCGCCGGCGAGCCCGGCATCGGCAAATCGGCTCTCCTCGATTGTTTCGTGCAATCGGTCGCCGGCCAAGGCAATTGGGTCGTGAGCCGAGCGAGCTGCCTGCCGATGCAAGGAGCAGGTGAGCCCTACGCGCCGCTTCTCGAAGCGGTCGAGGTCCTATGCGCAAAGGAAGGCCCAGAGGATCTGAAGCGCCACGCGCCGAGCTGGCTGGTGCAAATGCCGAACCTCCTGCCGGTGGAGGAGATGGAGGTGCTACGTCAATCCCTGGCCGGCATCGGCCCGACCCGAATGATTCGCGAGGGGGTGCGATTGCTGGAAGCGCTGTCTGCCGAGAGGCCCGTGCTGCTCGCCATCGAAGACCTGCAGTGGGTCGATGCCGGCACGATGGACGTTCTCGAAGCGGCGGCGGTCCGTACCGTCCCCGCCCGCCTGATGGTGCTCGCCTCCGTGCGCACGTTCGAGGTTGCCGAGGAGCACGACCACGCAAGGCGACGGATCGCAGGTCTTTGGTCGCGCCTGCCGCAGGTGACTCGCATCGAGCTCGAGCCTCTCACCGGCTCGGCGATCCTTCGCTACCTCGAGCGGCGCTTCGGTCCTATCGATCATGGGGCGGAGCTCGGAGGTGTGCTCGAGGAGACCAGTGGCGGCAACCCGCTGTTCTTGACGACCCTCGCCGACTCTCTCGTCGAATCCGGTACGCTCGCCAAAGCCGACGGACGCTGGTCTCTGGAGGTTCCGGTCGAGGGGCTCGAGCTCGAGCTCCCCGATAGCTTGCGTGAGGCGATCGCCGAGAGGCTGGAGTTCCTGCCGGCCGCCTCGATCGAAACGTTGGAGGCGGCCGGTGTTGCCGGCATCGAGCTCACGGTTGCCGAGCTGGCTGCGGCGATGGGCCGCCCGGAAGAAGATCTCGACCGTGAATGCGCGCGCTTGGCGAGCATTGGTCGGTTCATCGTTCCGGCCGGTCAACAGTCCTGGCCGGACGGCACGACGACCAGTGCCTACCGGTTCCGTCACATTCTCTATCAGCGTGCCGTCTATGAGAGAGTCGCGCCGGCCACCCGTCGTGCTCTGCACGGGCGCATCGGCACACGGCTAGCGGCAGCGTACGGGGACAGGATCTTCGAGGTATCTACCCGGGTCGCCTCACACTTCGAGGCAGCCGGCGATCTCGAGCAGGTTGCGCGCTACCACGATGTTGCCGCCGCCTTGGCCATCACCCGCTTTTCTCCCAAGGCGGCGATGGATCATGTTCGGCGCGCCATCCAGGCGATCAGCCGTCTCCCGGATTCGCGCCAGCGTGCCGAGCGGGAAACGGCGCGACAGCTCGAGCTCGGCTACCTCGTGGTAGCTACCAAGGGATTCGCCGAGGCCCGCTCCGCGTTCGATCGCGCCTATGAGCTCGCCGACGCGCATGGAGACTCCGAGTTGGCATTTCGCGCCCAGATGCAGCGTTGTGCGACGCGCCTGATGTGCCGCGACCACGAAGAGGCGTTGCGCATCGCCGACTGGCTGGTCGACACGGCGAAGGCGCAGCAACCCCAATATCTGGCCGCCGCCTACTACTACAGCGCAATCGCGCGGACCCCTTTCGACATCCGAGGGGCCACGCAGTGCGTGGTTCGGGCGCGGGAAGCCGTGGATGCTCCGGAGGTGAAGAGTCCAACGCGCTTCGATCTGCGGTCGGCCATCGAATTGCAGGACGCCGCCCTTCTTGCGGTGGCTGGCTCGCCCGAGCAAGCGATGGCGCAGGCGAACGTGGCGCGTGTTCGCGCTGCCGCGACTCGCTCTCCCGAGATCCAGACGATGATCGGCGCGTTTTGCGCCTTTGTGGCGGCGCTGGCGGAAGATGTGGATGGAGCGAGATCGATCGCGGCGGAGGCGCTTGCGCTCGCCGAGGAGAACGGCATCGCCACGTACCGAGATCTCGCGCGGGTCTGTCTATGCTGGGCGACACAGCGAGCGACGCCGGACGGCTTGAAGCGCTTCGAGGAGAGCGTGGTGCGCCGTAGCCGATCGAAGGAGAAATGGTTCCAGGGTTTCTTCGCCGTCCAGCTCGCCGAGGCATTCTCGGCAGCAGGTGACGAAAAGAAGGCGCGGGGCTGGATGGAGACTGCTGCGGAGCTCGACGAGGTCCTCTTCCGCGCCGAGCTGTGGCGGGTGCGCGGCGAGAGGGCATTGACCGAGGGGGACCGGCGCGCGGCGAAGGCTCATCTGCGAAAGGCGATCGTCATCGCTCGCAAGCAAGGTGCGACCGCTTTCGAAAAGCGAGCGCGAGAGCGATACGCCGAGATTTCGCAGAAGAGGCAGAGCAACGACAAGAAGGCTTGAGGTGTGATGGGCGCCGCCGGCCACCGGGTCAACGCTTCCCACCGCCCGTCACTTCTTCCCGCAGCACCTGCCGCAGCCGTTCGATCAGCTCCTCGACGTTGGCAAAGGGCAGCGTCCGTCCAGAGGACGGATGCTCGATCCGCCCCGCCAGCTCATTCCACGAGCTCTCGCCGGTGCGCCGGAGGCGCACCAGAAACGCCTGCCGGTTGGGGTAAAGAGGGCTCTCTCTGCCCGAGCCGCCGTCTGCTTCGCTGTCCATTCTCTCCCTCGGGCGCGAGGTGTGAGGCATGCTGCCTGCCCCACACCTCGCGGCAATCCCGTCGCGTCGTTCTGGATGGATCCCGGTGACGAATGATCACAAACCGCCGCGTACGGCACGGGCGCGCAAGAACTGCTGGTCTCCTGGTAACGCCTTGATCTCTCCGGAAGACGATCCGCCATTGAAATTGACGGTGAACTTTGCGGAGGTGAAGGGCATCCAACTGGTAGAGGACCAGTAGGTGTTGGAAAAAGTGCAACTGCACGGTGGATCATCCAGGATGTCGCAGGTTGCCGTGCAGCTCGTGTTGAGCGCCGAGAACGTAACGGGACCGGTGCCGCGCTGGTAGTCCAGCAGGCTCTGCAGCTCGGTTACGTTTGGCAGACGCCAGTCGCGGTATCCGGCGAAACCGCACTTCCCATTGCCGATACCCGCGCAGTCGCCATCGCCATTGGCGGTGCAATCGATCGCCGGGTCGGCGCTGCAGCGGTTATTGAGCTGCTCGAGGAAGATGGTCACCACTGGGCCGTTGAAGGCGCTTCCCCCGCTGTTGAGGGTGATCTTATAGCCGTTGTCGGCATCGTGCGGATCGGCACACGAACCGGTCTCGGTCAGGCAGCCCACCATGGAGTTGTCGAGCTTCGCTTTCTTCTCCCACATGAGGCCGGTGACGTTGTCGCTGATCGTGCCGTCGCCGTTGTCCGTGAACGAGCGCTGGTGACCGGCCCCCACATCGGCGTCCGAGCCCGCCCCGAAACGTGATGTCTGACCTGTGGCAGGCAGAACGGGGTCGACGCCCAGCACCAAGCTGGGGCCACATACGATACCCGGCAAGTCGTCATCCGTATTGCCGTCGATTGCAATCTCGATCGCATTCAGCGCGTTGCAGGCGTCGCTCACGTTTGGGTCGGCGCACGACTCGCACGTTCCCGTGCAGGTCTCGTCCAGGGCCAGAATCGCCGGCCTGATGGCGTTCAGCCATTCGAGCAGGCGCGGATATGCCGTTGGCAGCTTCTGGCGGGCTGCGCATGTGCTGACCTCGATGAGGCAGGACACCCACTCGCTGACGTCCTCGATCGCGCCGTCGCCGCCGAAATCACCGCACCAACTGCCGAGGCCGTCGGCGAGCAGCGACTCCGCCAGCATGGCACCGGGCCCCAGGACATCCGATGCGCTGTGCTGAGCCTTCGTCTGCGGATCATTGGGGTCGCAGGCCTGACCGATCTTCGCTGCCATTTTTGCGGCCAGAGTTTTGTCCGGATTGCCGGAGTTCTCCAGCTTCAAGAACGAGGTGGCACACTTCTTCGCCGCCTCCGCCGCCGTGCCGGTTTGTTCTTGGATGACGATCTTGCTGATCTGGTCGGCGCAGGCGCCGACTGTCTTGACGTACTGCTGGACGTACTTGAGCGATTCCTTGGCTGCCGTTTTCTGGCATAGGCCAAGCGTCTTTTCCGCCTGTGCGTCGGCGCCGGTGGCGGCCAGCAGCAGCATCGTCGCGCTGGCAACTGTAGTGGCGAGTTGGTGTAGCTTCATCGCAGGTTCCCTCCTTCGGAATTGGCTATTTGTCCCACGTCGTGGGCGTCCGAATCCTCGAGCGCAGGAGGGCATAGGCGGGGACGGCGCTGAGCGCACTTTGATTCTCCTTTGGTTTTTATGGCGGCGGCGGGCAGCGCCGTTCGCGCACGAGCACGAGCACCGCTGCGCTGAGCACGAACACGACAGCGAGACGGGTGGGGCGACCAAGGAGGCGGGAGAGGAGGAGGGATGCCACACCTGCTTGATGCAGTTGCGCGGACTGCATAGCTTCCCCCGGTGACCTATCGCTTCGGCTCGTTCGATGTGAACGTCGCGACTCGCGAGCTGCGCGATCGCGATTCGCAGCTCCGTATCACTCCCAAGGACTTCGACGTCCTCGTCTACCTGATCCGCTGCCGTGACCGCATCGCCAGCAAGGCCGAGCTGCTCGACCAGTTCTGGCCCAGTTCGGAGACCTTCGAGGGTACCTTGACCTCGACGGTGAGTCGCTTGCGTCGATTGTTAGGCACGGTTGCGATCGAAGCGGTTCGCGGGCGTGGCTATCGCTTCTGCGCGACGATCCGGGAATCCGACAGCAATGGCGCCGCCGAGCAACCACCGCAGCGAACCTTCAGCGAAGATTTCGTCGGCCGCCGTCACGATCTGACGCAGCTCCAACAGGCGATCGACGCCGTACGCCATGGGGTGGGCGGCGTCGTGCTCCTCGGCGGAGAGGCCGGGCTCGGCAAGTCGCGACTGCTGGAAGAAGCGATTCGCTACGCTCGCAGCTGCGGACTGGAAGCCTTGAGCACGCGCGCCGGACGGGAAGAAGGGCAGATCGCATATCGTCTCTGGCGCGATCTGCTCGATCAGTATGTCGCCGCCCGACCCGAGGTGCTCGCCTCGGACGATGCCGTTGCATCCACTCCGGAGCTGCAGTGGTCCGCGCTCGAAAGTAGCTTGCCGGCGACAGGTGGCGCCGGCGCACAACGCCTTTCGCTCTTTGATTCGGTCACCGGGGTGTTCTTGCGAGCCGCCACCAGGGCTCCGCTGTTGCTTGCGTTCGACGATCTCCACGCCGCGGATATCGGTTCGCTCCAGATGTTGGCTTTCGCCACACGCCGATGTGCGGCAACGACAATGCTGATCATCGCGACCTATCGAGAATCGGAGCTCGAGTCGCAGGTAGCGGAAGCATTGGCTGCGGTGCGGCGCGATCCGTGTTGCACCGTCCATCCGCTGACGCCGCTCAGTGCGGACGAAGCCACCGAGTATCTCGACCAACTGGCGGGTGCTTCGCTTGCGCCCACGTTGCGGACGCATCTGATCGGACGGGGCGACGGCAACCCCTTTTTGCTACGGGAATGCTGGCGGCAGGCGAGCGAAGGCCAACCGGACGGAAGGATCGCAAGCGCGACGCCCACGAATGTTCCGAATGTGGTCGCTGATTTGTTCGAGCCGCGCGTCGGTCGACTGAGCGCTGCCTGCGGTGACGTGCTCGAGATCGCTTCGATCTGGGGACGAGAGATCGACATGGCGCTGGCGCAGTCTGCCTCGGGCTACTCCGCACACGAGTTCGCCGATGCCCTCGATGAAGCACGTCACTCTCACTTCGTCGTGCCGGTGCGCGGACGCAGCGCCGCTTTTCGCTTCTCCCATCAGCTCGTGCGCGATTTCATCTATCATCGCTGCACGGCAGAGAAGCGTCGTCGCCATCATCGCCGCGCCGCCGAGCTGCTCGACGCGATCGTCGCGGACGATGCCGATCTGCGCCTCGGTGAGCTGGCCAATCATTGGGCCCTGGCAGCCGACGATGAGTGCGCCGAACAGGCGATCGATCGGCTCCAGGAGCTCGGGAATTGGACCCTGGCTCGGCTCGGCTTCGAGGATGCGATCCGGCATCTGGAGCGCTGCCTCGTGTTGCTCGACCGCTATCGTCCCGAATGGCACGGCCGCCGCTGGCAAGTTCGTCTGTCGCTCGCCGAAGCGTTGGATCGCCTGG
>DASPMH010000005.1:0-2942 GCA_035627175.1 Terriglobales bacterium
CACGAAGCCGTGTCGAGCATGGCTCATCAGGGTTCCTCCATCCGTCCGAGACCGGGCAGAAAGCGCCCGGCGGTGGCGGCGTAGCTGCGGTAGACGTGCCCGTGGGTGCGGGCGAGGTACGGCTCTTCGACCAGCCGCACCTGCACCTCGAGCGCGAGGATCAGCGCGAGCAGCGAGAGCAGCGCGAAGACGTTCGGCACCAGCAGCGCGAGCCCGAGCGTCGCCAGCGACATCGCAGTGAAGATCGGATTGCGCACCCAGCGAAACGGTCCGGCCGCGACCAGCGCGGTGCGCGCCGCCGGATCGACTCCGATGCGCCAGGACTCGCCCATGGCAAACTGCGCCCACAAGGTGCCGGCGACGCCGAGCAGATAGAGCACGACGCCAGCGAGCTGCAGCGACGGCCGCGTCAGCACCGGCGCAGCGCTGACCACGCCGGCGAGCTGCAGGAGCGGCGCGGCCAACCCGGCGAGCATCGCTGCGGCGAAGAGCACGCCGCCGCACCACTCCGCCGAACCGGGTGCGCCCGAGAGGCCAACGAAGCCGCTCGATCCGGTACGGCGGTAATGCACCAGCGTGCGCAGTCCGAAAGCGAGCCCGAGAAAGACGAGGTAGGCGAGCAGCGCGAGAGCGGCGGCAGCTTGAGCAGTCATCGCCGCCAAGAATATGAGCAATCACTCGGATTCGCTACTCGGATTCCACTGATGCCGATCCCTCGCCGCGCCGATGCGCTTTGCCCAGGCGATGTTCGACCTGCACGCCCGCGACCGCGGCCTGCACCGCCTGCTCTTCGAGGAAGCCCCCCTACCTTCTGCGAGCCAGTAGCTGCGCTCGGTAGAGCGCGGCCCCCTCGGCAGAGCGCAGCCGCGCGGCTCACCCTGCCGCCGTCTTCCACCTTCGCCAAGGACTAGGTGACGGCCGCCACACGGCGCGACCACAACAGCACAAGCGCACCTAGACCCAGCAGCATCCCTCCCCCGCTGCCACCGCTCGCCGCAATGCCGCAACCGTCGCCGTCCTCCGCTTCGTCGACCACGGTTGCTGTCGCCGTCGCAGCGGTCCGCGGCGATCCCGTCGGCGTCACCGACATCCCCGCCGTCGGCGTGCCGGTAGGCTCACCCGTCGGCGACCGCGTCGGTGAGCTGACTCGCGTGCTCGTCGGATGCGAAGTCGGCGGCGGCAGGGTCCACGTCGCCGTCGCGGAAGGCAGCGGCGACGCCGTCGCCGGCGGCAACGCCGCCCAGGCGCAGCCGCTGTTGGGCGCGCCTTCGTGCACCACGTAGCCATCCGGCGCACCGACTGCGAGCCGAGCTCCGGAGCCGTCATAGATCGCCGTAGCCCGCTGCTGCAGGCGTGCCGGCAGCAAGCTGCGGTCGTACACCTCGAAGGCGCAACGGTAGACGATCGTACCCTCGGGAATCATCGCATCCCCCGGCGCTTCGCGGCCGGTGACGATACCGCGGAATACATCGAACGGTCGCGGCAGCCCGCTGCAGATCACCTCGCCCGGCGTCGCGCTGCAGTCCGTCAACGAACGCGCCAACGCCTTGCAGGGTGGCCCGTCACGGTGTGGCTCACTACATTCGGGTCCGCCATCGGCAAGGGCGGGATTGAGGCTGCATCGGCTGGCATCGGCAAGGCGCAGCACTCGGGTATCGAAGGCGATGTCGGCGCGGGCGCCGATGATGCGCGCGCTATCGCCGAACACCATTGCCTCGATGCAAACGGTGCCGTCCTGCTGCACCGTCCCGGCGCGCAATTCGATGCGTGCCAGCGGAGTTGCGGTCGCCGTTGCCGTGGGCAAGCGGGTTCTCGTCGCAGTAGGGCTCGACGTCAGCGTCGGCAGCCGGGGAGTCGAGCTCGGAAGTGGCGTTGATAACGGCGGATAGGTTCGCGGCGTGCTGGTTGGCCGCGGCGTGTGCGAGTACGGCGTGTTGGTCGGACGCGAGGTGAACGTCGTCGATGCCGTCGCCGTCGGCGGCGCGGTCCAACTCGGCACCGGCGTCAGTGCGGAGGTGCGGCGGATGCTGCCGGCGAGACCGTCCGCCGGCAAGGACAAGCCGCCGGCCCCCACCGCCGTGACGTCGCCCGCGCTCAACGATACCGGCAACGCCTCCGCATCGATGATTGCGAAGGTGCACGACAGCAGCGCCCCATCGGGAATGGCCGTGTCATGAAGCCCCGTCGCATCGGATATGCTTGCCCGCAGCCGGCGGATGTTCGCATCCACCTGCGGACATCCCGGCGGCAAGGGGAGTTGCCCGCAGCTCGCCAGCTCCAACGTCAGCGATTTGCACGGCGCCGTCCCGTCAGGGACCTCGCAGTCCGGGTGATCCTCCGCGATCGCAGCCTCGAGGCGACAGCTCGCCAGCGAGGCAAGATCGACGACACCGGCTTCGAACAGGACATCGAGCTCGATCTGGCGCACTGGTCGCCCGCCGGTTTGCAAGGTCACCGGGACGTCAACTTCGCTACTCGAGGCAACGACGTCGCCGATGGCCATTCGGGCCGGCGAGATCGCCGTAGCGGTACGCGTCGCTGTCGCCGAAGGTGGCCGCGTACGAGACGGCGCCCGCGTATTCGAAGGCGTGCGCGTCCATGTCGGCAGCGGTGTCGGGGTATCGGTCGCCGTAGAGGTCGCCGTCGGCGACTTCGTCGGCAGCACCGGCCCATCGATCAAGCCATCGACGCCGCTGGTCACCAGGTAGTTACCGAAGGGATCACGCGCGGCTTCATGCCCGAGCACCAGGGCGGCAGGGAGAAAGGTCGGCTCGAGGATGTCGAAGGTGCAGGTGTACAGCACGCTGCCGTCCGCAATCGCCCCACGACCCGAGCGCGGATCCCAGATCAGCGCCCGAAAGACAGTTTCATCGATGGCGGAGGCACAGCCCTGCAAGCCAACCGACCGGCATGAGTAGAGATCGCCGGACAAACGCTTGCAC
>DASPMH010000006.1:0-3535 GCA_035627175.1 Terriglobales bacterium
CTGGAAGGCTCGCACTTGATCCGCTTTCGTTCCGACCTTGCTGAGCTCAGCGACCGCGTCGCTTTGGTCAAGGACACGCAGTTCAATGCACTCACCGGAGCGGTTGTGCATGCCGACTTCTATGAGGTCGATCTCGAAGCGACGATTCGCGTGCCGGTGCCTCTGCATTTCGTCGGCAAGCCTGCGGGCGTCATCTACGGCGGCGTGCTCCAGCCTATTCGACGCGATATCGAGGTCGAGTGCCTGCCGATGGCGATTCCGGAACACATCGAGGTCGATGTCTCTCCACTCGGCATCCACGATGCCGTCCACGTCAGTCAGCTGGCGCTTCCGGAAGGAGTCAGCGCAGTTTACGATACCGACTTCGCGCTGGTGACCGTCGTGCCACCCAGCGTTACTGAGACCCGCGAAGGCGGCGGTGCCGCAGCGGCCGAAGCCGCACCGGCCGCCGGCGCTCCAGCCAAAGCTGCCTCCTGAGCGCCGACCTAGCGAAAAGGTGATCTATGCATCGTTATGAGACTCTGTTCGTTCTGCTGCCGGGGCTTCCCGAAGCGCAAGTGCGCGAGACCATGGACCGTACCCGCCGTCTGATCGAGGGTATGGGCGGCCGCATCGAAGATATCGATGACTGGGGTACGCGCGATCTGGCGTACATCATCCGCAACCAGAGCCAGGGCAATTACATTCTCGCAGTGTACGACGCCGCCCCGGAAGTGGTGGTCGAGTTCGAGCGCACGCTCAAGCTAGCTGACGAGGTGCTGCGCTTCATCTCCCTGCGCGTGCCGGAAGGCCGCGCCGTGCGGAAACCGATTCGACGTCCCGCGCAGGTTGAACAAGAAGCTCCGGTTGCCGAAGAAGGAATGCAGTGATGTCGAAGATGGATTCAGGCAAGCGTTCATCGCGCAGCGCCGAAGGCGGCTTTCGCCGGCGTCCTGGAATGCGGCGCAAGGTCTGTAAGTTCTGTGCCGATAAGGACGCATACATCGACTACAAGGACATCAAGGTCCTGACGACCTTCGTCACCGAGCGCGGCAAGATCGTCCCCAGTCGCATCTCCGGCAATTGCGCCAAGCACCAGCGCGAGCTGACCAACGCGATCAAGCGAGCCCGAGTGGTGGCAATGTTGCCTTTCTCCTCGATGCGCACCTGACCGTTGGGAAAGTGAAGCAATGGAAATCATTTTACGAGAAGACGTTCCGAACCTCGGCACCACCGGCGAAATCGTCAAGGTGAAGCCCGGCTTTGCGCGCAACTACCTTTTCCCTCGCGGACTGGCCGTCGTTGCCGACCGGCGCAACGTGCACGCGCTCGAGCACAACAAGCGCCAGGCTGAGGAGAAGCGTGAGCGGGATCGCAAGGCTGCCTCGTCGGTCGCCGAACGCATCAACAGTATTCGCCTCTCCTTCACTGCCCGCGCCGGCGAAGAGGGTAAGCTGTTCGGCTCGATCACTACGACCGACATCGAGCGGGCCCTCGGCGCTCAAGGAGTCTCCGTCGAACGCCGCCGCATCCGTCTCGAGGAGCCGATTCGCTCGGTCGGAGAACACCGTGTCACGGTCTATCTCGCTGCCGGTGTGGAGGCCCAGGTCACCGTCACGGTCGAGGCCGCAAGCGAAGCGGAATAACCTGACGCAGCGCATGCCGAGCGAGAAGGCCAAAGAGAACAAGACTCTCTCGGTGACCTGCGCCGCCTGCGGCAAGTCCGTTTCAACTGAATTGGTCCAAGGGGTGGCGGTGCGCAACGGTCACCGCCGCTCTAGCATCCCGGTCTGCGATCCTTGCCGTGCGAGCGGGTGGCAACCGCCGCCGGCTCAGGCTTAGTCCCGCCCGACAGCCGCTCGGATATGGCCGAGCTGCGCTACCTGCTCCAGCCGGAAATCTCACCCGCTTACAGCCTCGCCGTAGACGCCGCACTGCTCGAACGCTGTCGGAACGCGGATGGCCTGGGGCCGGTCTTGCGCATCCACAGCTTCTCCGAGGATACGATATCTCTCGGGCGGTATCACTTCGCTCCCGCGATCGCCGCCGGCACCGTCTCTATGATTCGGCGGCTGACCGGTGGGCGTGTCGCCGCTGCAGGGGAAGGGTTTCTCGGCGTCAGTTTGGTGCTTCCGCATCGCTCGGCGCTGATCAGCGACGATCCCTACGGGCTGCGTCCGGAGCAGATGCCCAATCGCCATGTTCGAGGCATCCTTGCAGCATTGCGGATCGCCGGTGTCCCGGCTCCCTTTTACCGCGGCCGGGATGAAATCCACGCAGCCGGTCGAATCGTCGGCACCTTGGCGTTAGAAGAAGCTCGCAATGGTGCTCTGTTGTTCCAGGCGCAGCTCAGTTTACGCCGTGACACCGGTCTTTTGATGCAATGGCTCGATAGCGCCGATCCTGACGGGGCTATCAAGATCGATATCGGCGCGGCGGTCCGAGATGCGAGCAGCCTTGCCGAGGTTGCTTCCATCGCCGCGGATTTCGACTCTATCGCCGAATGTCTCTGCGCTGGATATCGACAAGAGCTGGGTGTCAGCTTGCGCGGCCTCGGCGCGTCCGAGGTGCCGCCCTGCGGGGCCTCGGAACGCTGGGGTGAGCCGTGGCTGCGCCAGCGCGTTGTCGGCAAAGGCTGCTTGCGGGCCTTGCGGCCGAGCCAGTTGGGCATGATGGAAGTTGAGCTGCGCGTCGACGAAGGCGGTCGTATCACCAGGGCAACCATCGCAGGTGACCTGATCGCGAATTCGGCGGGCGTGGCCGAACTGGAAGAGAGATTGCGCGGCCGGCTCTATCGTTCCACGGAACAGGTAGGCTCCGTCATTGCCGGCGTTCTGCGCGACCCGCGCCACTTCTTCTTGGGGACGACGGCGGAGCTGCTTGTCGATCTGATATCGTCTGCATCATGAGCTCGTGGGCTGCTCAGCTTCGCTCCGCGGATCTTTCGGTGCTCAGCCATGCTGTGGAGCAATTGAGATCCGCCAGCGACATCGATGCGGAAGATCTCGCCGCCCTTGTCGACTGCCTCGGCGTGGGCACGCTCGCGCTCCGCCGCCGTGTGTCGGATACCCTGCGCCTGCTCGCCGAAAAGGGCGTTGCCGTCGATCATGTGCTTGCCTCCGTGGTTCAATCGCCCTGTGAGCGGCTGCGCTGGGGCGCGGCATTCACCTCGGCGCGGCTCGGAATTCTCAGCGACCCGGTACGCGACGTTCTGATCGCCGCCTTGGCTAGCGATCAGTCCGATGTCAGATGGGCAGCCGCCAGTGTGGTCGCCAACAGCGGTGAGCCGGGTTCGATGCTGCCTCGCTTGCAAGCCGCAGCCGCGTCTCCACGGCCGGTACAGCGCAAGATGGCGCTGTACTGTCTCCGCGACCTCTGCGCGAGTGATGACGAGACGTTGAAGGCGATCGAAGCGACACTCGCCGACGACGATGTACACGTGCGGCTCGCGGCGCTTGCCGCCATGGCGAGCTGCTGCCGCGATACCAACCGCACTCTGGTCGCGATCAGAACCGCGCTCTCCGATCGCTCGCCGCAGCTGCGCCGAGCGGCTCTC
>DASPMH010000007.1:0-3061 GCA_035627175.1 Terriglobales bacterium
GGCGCAATCATCGTCAGTACCCGACGTTGCCGTGCCCGAAGGGATCGATCGACGGCATCCCCGGCCCTGGACCCGGCGCCGGCCGTGTCTCGCGGGCGCGGGGAAGGTCGGGCAGGGCATAGTTCGGAGCCGGCCGGCGCCGGCCGTGGGCGATCAGCAAGAGATCGATCGGATCCGAGGTCGGCGGAATCGCCTTGCCGGAGCCCGCACCGACCAATGCCCGCGCCTCGGCGGTCTCTTCGCTCTTGGGATGATGCTGGCGCAAGGCGCGGTAGGCCAAGGTCGCGTACTCACCGTTGTTGCCCTCGACATAGTTGCGGGTCAGCTTGAGCAGGGCATCGGCAGCGGACGGCGTGTCGCCGTACTCGGCCGCCATCAGCAGCAAGCGCAGCCGCGCGGCGCTCCAGTTGCCGCTGCGCTCGTAGAAGCGGGCGACGTACAGCTCATGGGCGGCGAGACTCTCACGGCACTTGGCCAGCTCGGCGCGTGCGAGCTCGGCGTAGGGGCTCTCGGGGTACTGATTGATCAGCGTCATGAAGTAGGCGAGGGCGCTCTGCGCCGCCGACTGGTCGCGATCGATCGAGCCCATCTGGCGGACGTAACACATGCCGAGATGGTAGCCGACGAAGGGCAGGTGCGGGCTCGTCGGGTGACGGCGCTGGAAGTCGGAGAACGAGACGATCGCCGAAAGGTAGTCACCGTCGAGGTAATGGGCATGGCCGATCTTGAGCTCGGCCTCTTCGGTGTAGGGGCTGAAGGGGTGTTGATCGAGGAGATTGCGCAGGTTGTCGATCGCCAGAGTGTAGGCGCCGCTGCGGAAATCATCATTGGCCTGATGAAAGAACTGGTCGGCAGTCAATTGCTTCTTGGCGCTGCAGCCGGCAGACGCAACCGCGATCAGAACGACGAGACAAGCTACCGGTGCACGCATATGGCGGGTGATTATGCCCATTGCAGGTGACGCGGTCGAGCGAACGGCGGGCGATGGTGCACGACTCAAAGCACGATCGGCCACAGCCGCCCCGAATCCCAGATGCGCCGGCGGGTTTCCGGCCAGCTCTCCCACTGCGAATCGCCGAGCAGCTGACGCGGCCGGGCGCCGCCGTAGAAGATCAACACGCCGCAGTCGTAGCTCCAGTTGCGCGAGACGTCGCCCCGGGTCGCGACGTGCATCGCGGTCAAGTAGATGGCTCGGGCGAGATCGTTGCTGTCGCCGCCGTACTTCACTTCACCGCAGGCGCCGAAGGGCAGGGGATGCTGCAAGCGAAAGGCGGGAGCGATCACCTTGGTCGGCGCCTTGAGCACCTGTGCCGAGCAGTCGGCGATCTCGGGGACGGCCGTCTTCAAACGTTCGAAGGCGCGCTCGATGTACGGCATCGATGGACCGATGGCAGTCTCGTGTTGGGTCGGACCGCGCTCGGAGCCGCCGTAGCGAAAGACCTTGAAGGGATCGGCGCGGACATCGCGACGCCGGCACCAGGCGGCAATGAAGTCGTCGATCTTCGAATAGAGGATGCGCTGGCGAAAAGTTGCCTCGCGGTCGAAACGTTTTCGGCTTTGTGCCTGGTGCTCTTGCTCGGCCTTGTCGAGCAGGAGTCGGACACTGGCGCGATCGGCAAGAAACTCGTCGCCGTCGAGAAACTTCTCGAGGCTCTCGAAAAAGCCGCGGCCGACGTCGCGACGTACCTCCACTGCCATCGCTGGCCCTCCTCGAAAAAAAAGGCCTCGCCGAAGCGAGGCCTTTTGAAAGCGGGCGACCGGGGTCGAACCGGCGACCTTATGCTTGGCAAGCATACGCTCTAGCCAACTGAGCTACGCCCGCGCGAGGTTGGCTATGTAGCTCGTTCGATGAGCCGAGTCAAAGCGTCGAAGGATTGTTTCGAATTTCGTTCGCCCCCAGGCGTCGAAGCGCGCATGAATCGAATCGAAAAGCACCTCGTGCCGCGCCGGCGGATCGTCAATCAGCTCCGCGAGGCCGGCTTTGAAGTTACGCAGGTTGCATCGCAACGCGGCTACGACCTTTTGGTAAATGGGCAGCTGCGGGTCGCGCTGCGCGTCTCCTTCCCGCGTTACCGCTCCCATACGGTCACTGCACGTGGACGTCGATACGTGTACCGCTACCGCTCCTGGCACTTCAACTTCCATCACCACGGCAAGATCAACGACAAGTACACCGACGTCTTCGTCTGTGTCGGCCTCGAATCGCATCGCCGCAGCGAACAAGCGGTCTTCGTCATTCCCTGGGAGGCGGTGACCGGTAAGACCTTCTCGTTGCTGGCGGGGCAGAAACCCTACGCCGGTCGCTATGCGCGCTATCGCGACAATTGGGCGACCATCTCCGAGCTGCTGGCCGAGCGCAATGAACGCGATCCGGCTCGCGAGACCAGTCTCGCCGAAGTCGCCTGACCGCAGCGTCGCCACGGAACCCTGAGTCGAGCGGCTCAGGGTTCCGCGCGCCGCCTTGCGCTCGCCCGCAGATCCTTGCTAGCTTGCGCGCTTCATCTTTCGGCTGGGCGGCGTACCCAAGTGGTTAAGGGAGAGGTCTGCAAAACCTCCATGCAGCGGTTCGAATCCGCTCGCCGCCTCTTTCCCTCCTCAAACGATCAGAGCGAAGCCAGCACCGCGTCGGCGCTCGATACGCTCAACCCGGGTCCGGGCTCGAGAAACAACTTCTCGACTTTGCCGTCGTTGATCACCATCGCGTAGCGCTGCGAGCGCTGCCCCATGCCGAAGCCCGAGGCGTCGAGCTCTAGACCGACCGCTTTGGTCAGCTCGCCATTGCCGTCAGCAAGCATGCGCACCTTGCCGCCGGCATTGTTCGCTTGCCCCCAGGCGCCCATGACGAAGGCGTCATTGACGGAGACGCAGAGGATCTCGTCGACGCCCTTGCTGCGCAGCTCGCCGGCTTTTTCGACGAAGCCCGGCAGGTGCTTCATCGAACAGGTCGGGGTGAAGGCTCCCGGGACGGCGAATAGCACGACCCGCTTCCCCTGCACCAAATCGCCGAGGGCGACGTCGCGGGGGCCGGATTCCGCCATTTCTTTCAGCTTGATGTTGGCGG
>DASPMH010000008.1:0-9012 GCA_035627175.1 Terriglobales bacterium
AGCACTTCGAGGTTGTCCCCCTCGATCATGAGGTTCTTGGTGGTGTCCCAGTCGACGCTTTCCTCGGGGCAGGGACGCAGGGTGCCGGTCGATGGGGTGAGAGCGAGCTGGCGGGCGCGGCGCTTGCCGTGCCAGTTGAGGCCGTACTTCTCGTCCGCGTCGGTCAACGTCTTGTCGTCGCCGATGAGCTGCTTGAGCACGTCGACGTTAATCGATGGGCCCGCCGGGCCTTCGGTCACGACCCCGGGGAAAAGCTGCTTTAGCTTCGCCAAATTCTCCGCAGCGATGTCCGCCGAACGCGTCTCCGGGTCGCCCGGCTTGATCTTTCTGATCGCGGGTCCGGTTTCTACCTTCGCGCTCTTCGCGTCCTTCGCGCCTTCGCGAAACTCCGTGTCCATGCTCACAACTTATCCTTCGCCGCGGTCAGTGCCGCCTCGATTCGCTTCAGCTCCAGATTCAGCTCGACCCGCCGCGCGATCTGCTTCTCCTTTTGCGCCGCAGCCCGCAGCCGCGCCCCTTCGCTATCGAGCCGGGCGCATTCGTGCAACGCCGCGGCTCGCGCCTGCGCTCGCCCGGGTCCAACCTGAAGCTCGAACCGGCCTGTTCGCCGTGCCGCTTGATAGGCCAGCAACACGTCGATCCATCCTTGATAGACGGCGTACAGCTCGGCCCGCGGCAGCCGCGACAGCGCGAGATGTTCGCCCAGCGCTCGCTCGATCTCCGTCCCGGCGCAGGCGAGCCCTTGCCCGATCAGCAGTTCGCCATCGAGCACGGTCTTGCCGACTTCGCTCTGCGACCAGCGTTTGTGCGCCAGCGACACCGTCGGATCCTCGCCGTCGCTGATCAACACGAGCGGATACGGCACGGCGCGATGCACCAGCTCCAGCAATCGCCCGACTTTGGCTCCCGCCCGCAGCGACAGAAAAAGCACATTGATCTCGACGTACTCGCGCTGCGCATCGCGATACTCCGGAACCGAGATCGTCGTCGGCTTGAGTGTCGCAAGCCAACGACACTCCTCGATCCCTTCGTTGATGCGGCGCTTGTCCGCCGCTGTCGGCGCGCCGTTCTCCACCAGCAATCCCTTGGGAACCCGCCGGTCGACTCGACTCGCCGGCGGCAGCTCGAGTGCCTCGACTAGCTCCGCTGCGTTCACAGCGTGCGCTCCGGCAGCACCACCAAATACGCCACCACTTCGAAGTCGTTGCTGCCGCCGAGCTCGCCGGCGAGCGCGTGCGTCCCGCCCGGAGTGAATAAGCTTGCCACGGCGCGCTCTTCGCTCTTGCCGGTCACGGATGCGATCGCGGCGGCGAGCAACCGCTGCGCATGGCTCATGTCAGCGCCGCCCTCGGTGCCGCGCTCGTAGCGTGTCCACGCCTCCTCATCCGGAAGATCGCGGCCGAGGCAGGCTCGCTTGAGGAGATCGAGAATCTGCTTGGCCTGGGTGTGTGGTAGCAGCACCGTGCCGGCATCGCCGACATGGACCAGATAATTGGGCGCCAATGGATAGCCGGAATCGACGGTGCGCCGAGCCACGCCTTCTTCCGCCCGCAGACAGAACACGACTCCCGGCGGAACCTCGGCCTCGCTGCTGCTGACAACCGCGAAGGTGCCGAACGGCGTCTCTTCGAGGGCACCGGGCTGCGCCTTTCTCAATTGCGCCAAGTCGATGCGGAAGTCGGTCAGGGTCAGGTCCGCAATCGAGACGCCGGTCGAGAGATCCTCGAGGTCGATCACCGCATCCTGCAACTTCAGCAACTGCTTGCGGCGATACTCGAGGTCGTTCATCTGATCGCCGGAGCGCTTCTCGATCAAATTCTCTTCGCCTGTAGCCGAGATATCGAGCAGCACCATGCGGCCGCTGACGCGCTGCTCGAGGTTGATGTACTCCTCGAGCTCGATGTTGGGCCAGAAGTTGACCAACTGGATCCGTTGGTTGGGAGATCCCAGGCGGTCGATCCGGCCGAAGCGCTGGATGATCCGCACCGGATTCCAATGGATGTCGTAATTGATCAGCCAATCGCAATCCTGCAGGTTCTGGCCCTCGGAGATGCAATCGGTCGCGATCAGCAGATCGATCTCGCCCTCGCCGGCCAGCTCCGCCGGACGCTCCTTCGAGCGAGGCGAGAAGGCGGTAAGGATCGAGGCCAGATCCTTGCGCAAGCCTGGGACGGTCGTCTGATTGCTACCGGTCCCGGTGACCAGGGCGGACTCGACCCCAAGCGTCTGCTTCGCCCATCCGGAAATCTCTTCGTAGAGGTACCGTGCCGTATCGGCGAAGGCCGTGAAGACAATCACCTTGCGGTTGTCGTGATTGATTGGGTGCTTGCACTTCGACGCGATAACCGCGCGCAATGCTTCGAGTTTGGCATCGCGGGCCGCGCTGATCTGACGGGCCGCCGCGAGCAGGGTCGCGAGGCGGTTGCGATCTTCGACCAGATCTTCTTTCCAGCGAACGAGATCGACGTCCTGGAGCAGCACCCGCACCTTGCGGCCGACCAGCAGGCTCTCGAACGCGGGGTCGTCCAGATCGATGTCGTCGATCTCGATCTCCTCGACCTCGTCACTGCGGCCGGCGACACGGGCGAGCGTTGCCTCGACGTCCCGCAGTTGGCGCTCGACGGTCAGCGCAAAGGAAGGGACGGCGCTCTCCATCCGTTTGAGCACATTGACGCGCAACAGATGAATCAGGCTCTCTTCGCGGTCGACTTGGCGAAAGAAGCCCCGTTCCACCTTTTACCTCGGTGCTGTACTTGCGATCGTACGCCTCCTGCTTGTGCGGCAGCACGTAGCGCAGCGGGGCGTAGGCAGCGAGGTTGAGGCAACGGATCTCCTGATTGATTTCGCGGATCGAGCGGAACTGCCCGGCGCGATCGACGTCGGACTTGATGTTGATCGGCTTGAGACGCTCCGGGAAGCGTCCGGTCTCGGCGATGCCGTAGTACTTCTCGATGGCCTTCAACCGTGCACGTAGCGACAATTCCCGCAATTCTCAGTGACGAGAAAGAATCGCGGGAATTGTCGCTACGTGCACTAGGAGTGGAGAGGATCGCCTTACGCGCTCCGCCGTCGATGAGATCGTCGCCCAGCGCGATCGCACGACCGCTAAGCTGATCGACCTGCTCACCGACGAGCGCAATTGACCGCTTCCGGCTTGGTGGGCGCCGGTGCACGCAATCTTCATCGATCGACGATCCGGTCGCAGATCCGGCATTGCTCAGCGCGGTCGGTCGCGCTGTCGAGCACGATATCGACTGGATCATCAATTCCAGCGACCCAATCCTCGGCAGCCGCGGTGCTCGGCTGCGGCCGGCGCTGACAAAGATTGCAAACGATCGCCTGGAGGACGAACTGGTGCGAGGCATCTGCTGTCGGCGCTTGCCGCTTCCACCTTGTTCGATCCGAATCGCGCCGACGAGGTGTTCGAGCTGTTGGCAAAGCTCATGGAGGACCCGAGCGAAAGCGCGTTCCTCCGCGACAGCGCCGGCAATCTCCTGCTCGACTTCCAGGTCGCAAGATTCCAGCCCCAGCTGACCGCCTACGCGCGCGAGCGAAAGCAGCGCCCACGCTCGCACCCTTTAGACATCGTGGCGTTCACGGAATCCACCATCGCGACTGCGTTCTCCGGCGAACCGTCGATACGGCGGTACCGCGCCATCAGCGCTTCGTTGAGCGCGCTGAATTCGGGCCAAAGCGTCGAGGGGCGGTCGTGGTCGGCTCATCGCGGCATCGTGCCGCATTGCCGCCGCACGGGCTAGTCGCGACCCGATCGCAAATCCCCGCGGCGTACCAACGTCCACCGCAGTTGCCTGCGCGTCGAATACATTTCGTTACTTGATAAATACCTGTCATCAGTAAATTGTCTAGTCTTGATGTTGGCGACTGCATGGTTCGGCGGGCAACGGTTCGCGGATAGACGGGAGGTTTTGATGCAAGCGGCACGCTATTTGGGCAAGCTCGATCCGCGGCGCATCTTCTGGATCACCGGCATCGCTATCATCGCGACGGCGACGTTCTCGAGTGACAGGGTGCACGATTGGATCATTCGGCTTCCGCGTGCCGCGGCTGCACGCGCCGAGCCGCTACCCGCCGAGTTGGAGAAAATGTTCCTCGGCAGTCTCCAATCGCCGCCCCGCCTGTCGCCGGCTCAGGTCCGCGGCCGTATTCAACGTCGGCGCGGCGCAGAAGCGGCAAGACTCGCGGGCCGCATCGAGGAGGTGCGGGCGCTGCGTCGCGATCTCCGGCGAAGAGCCGAGGTTGCGGCGACTGCCCCACTGCGGCCGGCCCTGCGCCGGCCGGGCGAGCTCGCCGACCAGTTATTGAAATGACGTCGGCGTCGGGGAGATCGCTATGAGCTCGACCACCATTTTGCGCCGGTCAGCCGCTGGCTCAGCTTTCACCTTGGTATTGTGTCTGGCTGGTATCGCCGCAGGCCAGCTCGAGGATGCGCAATCGAGTGCCAGGCCGCAGCCTTTCTCCGGACTCGCCCGAGCACCGGAGGCCAACCTTTTCGTCGGCGCGTCGACGACATCAATCCCGATCGACGTACCGAACAGCCGCCACGGGCTGGCGCCCAAGTTGGCACTGACCTACGCCAGCGGCGGCGGTCCGAGCCCCTATGGTGTCGGCTGGGATTTGCCTCTCGGCATGATCCAGCGCAGCGGCAAGAGCGGAGCCCTACCGTGCAACGATGCCGCGGCGCGAGCGGAATTCGTGTTGCAGCTGCCCGGTGCGACCGTCCCTTGCACCCTGCAGAGCGGCAGCACACGGCGCCGCTGCCTTCCTAGAATCGAAGAGTCCTTCACCCAGATCTTTTTTTTGACGGCGAGCAATACCTGGGAGGTGTGGGACAAGGACGGGCTCTACTTCGTCTTCGGCCCGACTGACACCGAGAGGATCGGTAGCAACGTCGCAAGCTCATCTGAGGGATTTGTCTCGGCCGCCGACGGGACGTGCAGCTATACCCACTCGTGGGCCTTGGCGAGCACAACGAACTTGATGGGTGACTGGCTGCGCATCGAATACGCCAAGGAAGACCACACGCTGTATCCGGCGCGAATCGTCTATGGCGGCAAGGAGGCGCGTGCGGGGGCTGCGGGTGCGATCAGTGAAGCATTCGAGATCCACTTCGCGTGGCAACCACGTCCGCCGGGGGACCGCCCATCGCATGCGCTCAAAGGAGTGCTGGCGCGTTTGAGTAAGGTTCTCGAGCGCATCGACGTGAAGCATCCCATCTCCGGCCCTGCCGTGCGCGCCTACCATTTCGCCTACGATTTCGACGATCCCGATCCGGAGAAGCGCCGCCTCGGCCGGCAGTCGCTGCTGACCGCGGTGACGATGTTCGGGCGCTCGAATCAGGCGCTGGCGCGTGCCGACGGGCAGCCGGCGTCGACCACGTTCGCCTACCAACAGATCGACCTCGGCTCGGCGCAGTTCGAGAATGCCGCCAATCACGTCGCCTCGTCATATCCGCCGGCGTTGCCGCTCGCCGGCTTTCGGGCGGTGGTGAGCGACTCGGTCAGGGCCGAGGTCCAGATCGATCTGAAGGACATGAATGGTGACGGCTTTCTGGATCTGGTCGACACCACCGGCTGCTCGAACCAGCATCGCGCCATCGCCGTGTACTTCGGTCATGAGGGCGGCTTTGCCGAGCAAGCCGGACCGTGGCTCGTACCGCCGTTTCTCCAGGAGCCGCACAACGACATCGCCTGCCGGCTGTCGTGGGTCAGCAAAGTGTGGACAGGGGATTACCAGCTGACGGACACGATCGTGACCGACCTGAACGGGGATGGCATTCCGGATTGGATCGACGGACGCTCGCTGCCGTGGAGTGTGCGCTTCGGCTACGTCAACCCCGGCGGAAAGAGCGGCGGCTTCGCAGCGGAAGCGACCTTCTGGGACACCAACGGAGCTCTCCTCATCGAAGGCTGCACGTTCACCGGCTGCACCGTTCACTACGCCGTCGAGGCCTCCGACGGCAGCAGCGCCTCGCGCGACTGGGCAGGGTTGATCGACTGGAACGGTGACGGGCGATTGGACCTGATCAACTCGAAGGACGACCGTGTTTACCTCAACACCGGCAGCGGCTTCGACTTGGCCGGGAGCCCCGCCGGCTTCCCGCACCGATCGCACTTCCGCCGCAAGAACAGAGAGACGCATCGGCTCACCGCAGGGTTGTACGATCTCAATGGTGACAGCCTTCCCGATTTCGTCGAGACAGCCGGAGGCACGCCGGAAACCTGGAACGTCTACTTCAACGAAGGCGGGCGCCTGTCCGCCAGCGCAGTGCCATGGGACATCCCGCCATCGTGCACTACCGGCCTGATGGCATTCACCGACGGCGAGCGCGGCACCATCCGTGACATTGTCGACATGAACGGCGACGGCCTGTTGGACATCGTCGATACCTGCGATGCGCCGCCGGCCCAGGCGGGTCATCCGTGGACGGTCTATCTGAATCACGGCAACGGCTTTCGATCGCCCGGCGTCAATTGGGAGAACGGCCCAAGCTGGATTCAACGGACGGCGGATTGTTCCGGGAGCATGGATAACGCCTGCACCAAGTCGATGCTGGTGGACTTCAACGGCGATGGCCTTCCCGACTATCTCCATCACCGCGAAGGCGATCCGATATTCTGGATCATTCTAAACCGGGCGGGAGCCTGGCAACCGGGCTGCCTGAACGGCAATAGCGTGCGCGAGTGCGTCGAGCTGGGCAATACCGAAGCACCCGCTGATCATCTCATCGAAATCCACAACGGCACCGGCGCACATTCGCGCTTGAAGTACCGCCCGTCGAATTCCTGGGACAACACCGACGCCAGCGGCATCCCGCGCATGCCGCTGGTGCTGTGGACGGTCACTCGCATCGAGCGCAATTCGGGTCTCGCCGGGGTGGCACCAGGCGCCGCCGAGCTGAGCACGGACATTCTCTATGGCTTCGGCAAATTCGATGCTCCGAGCCGGGAGCTCCGCGGCTTCGGCAGCGTCATGACCATCGACGGCGGCGGCACCCGGCGCTCGACGACCTTCTTTCAAGACGAAGCGCGCAAAGGACGAATTCGCGAAGCTGCCATCTATCATCCCGGACCGTTCGAGATTGCGCCCGACGATACACCGATCGAGGTGAGGACCGAGCTCTGGCGCTGTGTCGATCCCGCCACTCAAGCCAACGCCAGCTGTCCGGACAGTCTGGAGCCGGCGCAACGGCGCTGGGTGCGATTGGCCGAAACCCATCGTTTCGATTACGGCCTCAATGGCGCGAATCCTCTGCTGCGTCACTCGTGGCAATCGAATTTGTCATGGGACAGCTACGGCAACGTCACACTGGCGCAGGCGAACGGCAGTGCCACGCAACCGGTCGAAACCAGGGTCGAGTACATTCATGTCGATCGAGCAGCGAACGGTGGGCCATTCCTGACCAGCAAGCCCAAGCACGTCACCGCGCGCTGGAACAGCCAGACGCTGGAAGAGCGCTGGCTGTTCTACGATGCGCAGGCGTATGGCTCGGCCTCGCTCGGCAATGTCACGCGGGTAGAGACGTTGCGTGCGCCGGTAGCGCCGGGGGTCAACCTGCAGAGCTGTTCGCAGTCGGCGGCCGAGAAGTGTGCTTCGACCACCACCGCTTACGACGACTTCGGCAATCCGTGGAAGATCACCGACGCCAACGGCAACACGTCATACATGTACTACGATGCGCTGCAGCAGTACCCAGCGCGGTTGGTCGATGCGGTGGGGCACGAGACCCGCCTCGCGCACGATCCCGCGTGCGGCAAGCTGACCGCCAAGTCGGTGCTCGATGGCTCGCTCGCAGGCGGCGATCCTGCGCGTTATCTGTACGACGATTTCTGCCGGCTACAGTTCAGCTATCTCCCCGGACATAGCGCTTTCCTGCCGCATCGCGCGATCTTCTATTATCTCGGCAGCCCGGCTTCACCCGGTTCTGAGGCGCTGGCAACCGAGATTCGTACGTACGAGCCGACGTCGACCTCGGCTGCGATCGCCAACGAGGTGCACGCCTTGTTCGATGGCTTTGGGCGGCCGGTGCAGACGATTCGCACAGCCTCAGTCGACGGCGCGCGCGTAAACCTGGTCGATGCGACCACGACCTATGACGTGCAGGGCAATCTTGCATCGGTGCGGTCGCCGTTCGTGCAGACGCAACTGACCTATGGCGCCGGCGACATCGTGCGCTTCGTGCCGCCCGCGCCAGGCGAGCTCACCACGGTCGAGCACGACGCGCTCGGGCGGGTTACGCGCACACGCTACCCGGATGGCAGCGAGACCGAGGTCGATCGATCCAATCAGGGCGTCACCGTCGCGACCGATGCTTGCTTCCATGCCGCCAACTGCCCCGGCGGCAAGACGGTCGAAATCCGCGATGTCTTCGAACGGGTAATCGAGCGGCAGCATTGGCAAGAAGGTAGCGCGACGATGCAGGCCGGCACCCGCTATACCTACGATGGCTCCGGCCGGCTGCTGACCAGTGTCGATTGGAACGGCGCGAGCTTCGCGGCCGCGACGCTGAGGAAGCTCAAATACGACACCGCGGGCAACAAGATCGAGTACGAGGATCGCGACTCCGAGTTGCCGTGGCGCTACGGCTACGATGCCGCCGGCAACTTGATCTACGAAGACGATCCGAAGGTCGCTCAGCACATTCGCTACTGCTACGACAGTCTCGGTCGTGTAGCGCGTAAACGCGTCGTCGTCGGAGCGGATTTCAACGGTGATCTCTCTTGTGATTACGATCCGGCAAGCGATACCGAGTACACCTACGACGATCCCGCGGTGCCCTATTCCGCCGGCCGGCTGACCAAGGTGATCGATCCGAGCGGCACCAGCGAGACGCTGCAGTTCGATATCCGCGGGCAAGTGTTGACCAGCGCCAAGGGAATCGTCGTCGGACAAAGCCTCGAGGTCGCCGAATTCGCTTTCGAGCCCGATTACTTCGGGCGTTTGGCGGCGTTGGTTTATCCCGATGGCGAGCGGATCGAATATCGCTACGACCCG
>DASPMH010000009.1:0-5157 GCA_035627175.1 Terriglobales bacterium
GCCTGTTGTCACTTCGCCTGGGACTGAGCCCGCTGGCGGCCGCGGGGCTTGCCTGGATGATCTGGCGGACGCTGCAGATTCCCCAGACGATGGCGGCGACGGGATTATTCTACGTCGCCATCCTCGCCGTGTTCGTCGGCGAGATGATGGGTCGGTTCATCCTGTTCCGCACGCAACTGCCGATGTGACTCGCTGAGAAAGGTCGGATCGGGGATGCGGATGACACTGACCCGCAAACCTTTGGCGGTCCAGCTGACGTCGTAGCCGACGATCATCCCCTCGCGCAGGTCGGCGAAGTGGCGCAGCGGCCCGTTCATGGTGACGTGCTGGAAGGTGAAGGGAATCTCACGGCCACCGGCGGTACGGACGCGGCCCCGCTCGGGGCCGCGATGGAGCTTGCAGACGATGCCTCGGTAGTAATTGCCGACGGTGTCGGCGCCGGCGACTACCGAGGATTGCTCGTCTGCCATGCTAGACCACGACGGCCGCCGCCCCGCGCGCCACTTCGGTAACTCGATCGTGGCCGACGCGATGGACGAACGAGCCGAAGCGCTCTCCGGCGATACGGTTGGTGCGATAGTAGTCGGCCAAGGCCGCGACGACCTTGGGCACTTCGGCAACGGGGAACCTGCCGGAGACGCGAGCGCCGAGTTGCGCTTCTTCGCCGACGACCCCGCCGATCAGCATCGAGTAGTGCGGATGGAACTGACCGTCGGCGCCTTTGAGCGACAACCCGGTCAGCCCGATGTCGCCGACCTGATGTTGGCCGCACGAGTTGGGGCAGCCGCTGATGCGGATGCGAAAAACGCCGAGATCTTCGACGTTACCGTTGGTTTGCTCGAGATGCTCGCGAATCAGCTCGGCGACGCCCATCGAGCGGCTCATGGCGAGGCTGCAATAATCCGCCCCGGGGCACGAGACCACGTCGGTGATGTGGAAGGCATTGGCCGCGGCGAGATCGATCTCGCCCAGGCGCCGGTAGAATGCCTCGAGGCGGTCCCCGGGGATCCACGGCACCATCATGTTCTGATCGTTGGCGGTGCGCAGTTCGCCCGCACCACACTGCTCGGTCAGATCGGCGATGACGCGCAGCTGAGCGCTGGTGACGTCGCCGAGCGGCAGCTGAATGGTTGCGCCAAAGTAGCCTGACTGGCTCTGCGCATAGGTGTTGGTACGCAGCCAATGAGCGAAGCTGGCATCGGCGGTGTGCGGCAACGGTGCCGGAGCATGGGTCGGATGGGTGACGGGAAAGGAGTCGACCATTTCGCGCAGCTCGGCGCGCATCTCGTCGCCATGATCGGCGGCGATGCGGTCGTAGATCTCGTTGACCTCGGCCCGGAACCGCTCCGCCCCGAGACGCTGGTACAGGTACTTCATGCGGGCGCGCTTGCGGTTCTTGCGCTCACCGCTGCGGTGTTGGAGCCGCACCACCGCCTCGGTCAGGATCAGCAGATCGTCGTCGGCGACGAAGTCGCGCAGCGGCTGCGCCAGGTGCGGCTGCGAGCCGAGGCCGCCGGCGGCAAAGGCCGAGAAACCGCGCTGGCCGTCTCGCATCTTCGGAAAGTAGGCGATCTCGTTGATGCGCGCTTGGATGCAATCGTACTCGCAAGTAGCGAAGCCGATCTTGAACTTGCGCGGCTGGGTCAAATTGAGCGGATGGAAGAGAAAGTACTCGTGAACCGCCATGACATAAGGCGTGACGTCGAACAGCTCGCCGGGGTAGGTACCGGCGTGGATGCAACCAGTGACGTTGCGCAAGGTGTCGGCGCAGGCACCGCGGGTGGTGATGCCGACGTCGTGCAGGCGCTGATACAGCGGCATGACGTCATCGAGATCGAGCCAATGGCCCTGCACGTCCTGGCGGGTGGTGACGTGCAGCACGCCGCGGCAGTAGTCCTCGGCGACATCGGCGAGCAGGCGGACCTGCTTTGCATCGAGCAAGCCGCCCGGCAGCTTGATGCGCTGCATATGGCTGGTGTGGTCGAGCTGATAGTACAGGCCGTAGCCTAATCGGATCGGGCGGAACTCGTCCGCGCTGAGCTTGCCCTGCTGGTAGCGGCGGATGCGGTCGGCGTGCGCCTCCAGCGCCGCGCGGTGGTCTGCGTCGGTCGGTCTCATGGTCAGAAAAGTGCTCCTGTGCGGTGCTTCATAGATGTTTTGCAGCAGTGATCCAAGCACAGCGGACGCTTGTGGAGCTGTCATTTGCGCTTGGCGGCGCACCTCGGTAGTGGGTGCGCCGCGATGACGGAAGATTTCCTAGGGCGATGGCTGCACGTGATCGGGCTGGTGGTCTATGCCGGCGGGACCCTCTCGCTGATTGCGCTGGTGCTGCCCGCCGCCCGCAACGCCCCTACGCCGCAACTGCAGCGCTCCTTTCTCGCCTCGGCTCTGCGCATCTATGACCCGCTGATGATCGCCGCGCTCGGGGTGGTGGTAATCTCCGGCGCAACCAACCTGACGACCTACAAAGATGCCCTGCGCGGAGAGTTCTTCGCCCGCATGGGCTGGCTTCTGGTGTGGAAACTCGGCCTGGCATTTTTTGTCATCATGGTGGGCACCTACATTACCTTTGGCCTAGGCCATCGCATCGTGCGTGACGAGCAGCTCGAGGAGCACGCCAACCCCGCCTGGCTGGCGAGCATGAGCCGCCGCCTGACCTGGGCCAGCATTTTCAACCTGATCTTGATGGCGGCAACCGTTTGGCTGGGTCTCGCCATGGGCCATCCCGCAGTAGTTGGAAAAACGAGCTGAGGAGCGCCGATGGAGAAGGTCCGCGACGCATTGGCAGCGGTGGCTTTCGCTGAGACGAAGCTGAAGAAGACCAACCTGTTCGAGACCGAGCGCATGTTCTGCGACGTCTACGGGCTATTGCCGGGCCAGCAGCAGAGCGGTCACGTCCACGCCGGCTCGGATAAAGTCTATTATGTCCTCAGCGGCAGCGGCGTCTTTGACATCGCCGGCGAGCAGCGCACGGTGGCGGCAGGTCACGCGGTGTTCGCCCCCGCCGGCGACTCCCATGCCGTGCACAACCCCGGTCCCGACCGGCTCAGCCTGCTGGTGTTCATGGCTCCCAAGCCGTGAAGGCCGCCAAAGTTTAGTTGCGCCCGCGACACCCCGGTGGTACCCCTTCCCCTTTCACCGCCAATCCCCACAAGGAGCTCTTCGCATGCAGATCCCGGCAACCCAGTTGCGCCCGGGTATGGTGATCGATCACCGCAAAGATCTGGTTCGAGTCCTGAGCGTCGTCCACGTCACGCCCGGCAACTGGCGCGGCATGGTGCAGACCAAGCTTCGTAAGATCGATACCGGCACCCAACTCGAGCACCGCTTCCGCTCGGAAGATCGGGTCGAACGCATCGTGCTCGAGCAGCACGACATGGAGTTTCTCTACGCCGACGGCGACCAGTACCACTTCATGAACACCGAGAACTACGAGCAGGTCGCGCTGACCGCCGAGGATCTCGGCGACGCGGTCAAGTTCCTCAAGCCGAATTTGCGCGTCGAGGTCGAGTTCCACGAGCATCGGCCGATCGGTATCGATCTGCCGAACACCGTCGACCTGCGCGTCACCGAGACCGAGCCGGGAATACGCAACGCGACCGCGACCAACGTGCTCAAGCCGGCGACGGTCGAGACCGGCGCGATCATTCAGGTGCCGGTATTCGTCAACATCGACGACGTCATCCGGGTCAGCACCGAGACCGGCGAATATCTCTCGCGAGCCAAGTAATCGCGTGCGCCGGCACGGCTAAGCTCCCGTGTAATTGCGCTAATTCACTTGAAAAGGCCAAATTGGCGGCATACAAGGCCGCAGCGAATAGGATCGGTGAGGTTGCGATGAAGTCACGCCGCGTGCGAATCAGCCTGGTACTCCTGCTCACTGTTGGAATCGCTTCCTCCGGCTGTGGTCGCACCTTCGCCAAGCCCCTCGGCAAGGGCACCTGGATCCCTGCGGCCGTCTGCTCGGTGGTCGGCGCCGGCGCCGGTATCGGCATCAAGGAGGCGACTCGCGGCGAATCCTCGGCGACGATTCAGGATAGCGAGGGAAATCCGATCCGCCGCGAAAGCGAGAAGGATGACCCCGATTACTGGATTGGCGCAATCCCCGGCGCGGTTATCGGCGCCGTCGTCTGTGGCCTGCTCGGCCACTGGCTGCTCGATGAAGAACGCGTCGCGCCCTTGCCCCCTCCCCCGCCGCCGATGCCTCTGCCGCCGCCGGCGAGCAAGCGCATCGTCCTGCGCGGTGTCAATTTCGACTTCGACAAGAACGAGATCCGCCCCGATTCCCAGCCGATGCTGAATGCGGCGATCCGGATCTTGCGCGAAAATCCCGATGTTCGTATCGCCATCGAGGGGCACACCGACGCCGTCGGCTCGGACGACTACAACAATCGCCTGTCGATGCGTCGCGCCGAAGCGGTCTTCCAGTACCTGGTCAACGGCGGCATCGACCCCGAACGGATGATGGTCGCCGGTTACGGCAAGACCCGCCCGGTCGCATCGAACGAGACCGCCAGCGGCCGCGCCCAGAACCGGCGCGTCGAGCTACAGGTCGTCAGCGATCCTCAGTAAGACTCGAATCCTGGCCTCTCTCCGGAGGGGCCAGGATTGTCTAATCGCCCGCGCCCTCGGCCAGGGAACTGATCAGCTCCCGCGACGAACGCAGCGCCTCCAGAGCCGCCACCTGCTCGGCCATTCGTTTGCTCGAGCCCTCTCCGACGGCAAGCGGCACCGTTCCCAGCAGAACCTCGACCACGTACTTTCGAGCATGGTCGGGCCCCTGTTGTTCGACGACCCGGTAGACGGGCGTGGTGCGGCAAATCGCCTGACACACCTCTTGGAGCTCGGTCTTCGGGTCGGGCGTCTGCAGCTCAGCCACGCCCGCGACCGCGTCGCGAAACTGTTGCGCGACCACACCGCGAGCGGTGGCGTAGCCGGCATCGCGGAACAGCGCGCCGATGACCGCTTCATAGGTCGCCGCGAGGATCGATACCTTCTCTCGCCCCCTACTCTTCTCCTCGCCCCGCCCAAGCCGCAGCCATCGATCGAGACCGAGCTCGCGGGCCTTTCCCGCCAAGCTCAGAGTGTTGACCAGCGCCGCACGAAATTTCGACAGCTGGCCCTCGTCGATCTCGGGGTAATGCTCGGTGAGCAAGT
>DASPMH010000010.1:0-4660 GCA_035627175.1 Terriglobales bacterium
GTAGAAGCCGAGGAAGACGACCGGCTTGAGATGATTGAGCGCCTCGATGACGGCGCGCCGGTTGGGCAATGCGGCACTCTCGAGATTGTCGATCGCCTTGCCGTTGTAGCTCGCCGTCACTTGGTCGACGGCCGCTTCCAATCGCTCATAGCCCAGGGGATTTTCCATGACTCACCTCGAAGGTCGGCCATTATGCGCGGAACCATCCCTATGTACAGCCAAGCGCACTTTTGCCATTCGTGGACGATGCGAGTGATTGCCGTACCTCAGTTGGCTGACAATTACGCTTACCTCGTCATCGACGAAGCGACGCAGCAGGCTGCCGTCGTCGACTGCGCCGAGGCCGACAAGGTCCTCGCCGCCGCCGCGGAACAGGGCGTCGAGCTGATCGCGATCCTGCCGACGCATCACCATTTCGATCACGTCGGCGGCAACCTCGATCTGCTCGCAGCCCGGCCGGGGCTCGCCGTCTACGGCTATCGCGGCCAGAGCGAGCGCATCCCCGGATGCAACCGCGAGGTCAGCGAAGGCGACATCATCGCGGTCGCTGGGTTGCGGGCGAAGGTGTTGTTCATTCCTGCCCACACTTCCGGACACGTCGCCTATCATTTCGAGAACGAGCGAGCGGTATTCACCGGCGATACCTTGTTCGCCGGCGGCTGCGGGCGGCTGTTCGAAGGGGACGCCGCGCAGATGATGAGCTCGCTCGGTAAGTTGATGGCGCTGCCGGACGAGACCCAGGTGTACTTCGGCCATGAGTACACCGAGAAGAACTTGCGCTTCGCCCTGACGCTCGAGCCGAACAACAATGCGTTGCAGGAGAAGCACCGCTGGGCGCAATCGCAGGGGGCGGCCGGCACCGTGCCGACGACGATCGCTTCCGAAAAGCAAACCAATCCGTTCTTCCGCTGGCGCAGCCCCGAGCTGCGCGCCAGCGTCGAGCGCTCGACCGGCCAGAGCCGTCTCGACGACGTCGCCGTCTTCGCCGCGACGCGCACACTCAAAGACAACTTCTGATCTCATCGACAAGCGCTGCCGCCATGTCTCCCGACGCCCCCATCGGCATCTTCGATTCCGGCATCGGCGGTCTGACCGTCGCGCAACAGGTCCAGCTGCAGCTACCGCGCGAGAACCTGATCTACCTCGGCGATACCGCGCGCACGCCCTACGGCACCAAGTCCGCGGATACGGTGCGGCGCTACGCCGTCGAAGGAGCCGAGTTCTTCGCCGAGCGCGGCGTCAAAATGATCGTCATCGCCTGTAACACCGTCTCTTCCACTTCGATGGCGACGTTGCACGAACGCTTCGACGTGCCTCTGATCGACGTGATCGAGCCCGGCGTCCGCCGTGCCGTCGCGCAGACCCGCAACCGCAAGGTCGGAGTGATCGGTACCGACGCGACCATCCGCAGCGGCGCCTACACCCGGGCACTGCGCCAGCTGGCGCCCGACCTCGAAATCTTCACCCGCGCCTGCCCGCTGTTCGTGCCGCTGGCGGAAGAGGGGTGGGTCGACAACGACGTCGCCCGGGCGACGGCGCGCAACTACCTCGACAGTCTGCGCCGCAGCGGCATCGACACTCTGGTGCTCGGCTGCACCCACTATCCTTTGCTGGCCGCGGTCATCGGCGAGGTGATGGGAGACCAGATCACCCTGGTCGACTCTGCCGGAACGACCGCCGCCGCGGTGCGTGACACGCTCGCTGCCGCCGGTATGGCGCGAGCGGAGGGCGAGGGATCGGTCAGCTTCTTCGTTACCGACGAGCCCGATCGCTTCGTCAAAGTCGGCGCGCGTTTCATGGGGCAGCGCGTCGAGTCGGCCGTGCGCATCGAGCGCTAGCGCGGCCGGGCGCCGCTTGATCCATCGGACCCTATCCCATAATGCCTAACCAGCCATGCTGAACGTTCTGCGCAAGATTTTCGGGTCGAAGAACGACCGCGAGCTGAAACGCATGCGCCCACTGGTCGCGCGCGCCAACGAGCTCGAGAAAGATTTCGAGCCTCTCAGCGACGATGAGCTGCGGGCGAAGACCGACGAGTTCCGCGAGCGCATCGCCGTCGGCAGCGCGCGCGAGCGCCGGCAGCTCGAAGAGCTACAGGCAGCGCGGCTGGGCGCCGCCGAAGCACCGAGCGAGGACGAAGAAGCTCGCGATTGGCGTGCCGAGATCGACGAGGCGCAGAAGGCTCTGCGCCGCGCCGAGAACGACGTCCTCGACGATCTGCTGCCGGAGGCCTTCGCGGCCGTGCGCGAGGCCTCCCGCCGTACCATCGGCTTGCGTCACTACGACGTCCAGCTGCTCGGCGGCATCGTCCTGCACGAGGGCAAGATCGCCGAGATGAAGACCGGTGAGGGCAAGACGCTGGTCGCCACCGGCGGCTTGTACCTCAACGCCTTGACCGGCCGCGGCGCCCACCTGATCACCGTCAACGACTATCTCGCCCGCCGCGACGTGCAGTGGATGGGACCGGTGTTCCACGCCCTCGGCCTGAGCTGCGCCGCGATCGTCCACGAGGCGAGCTTCATGTTCGATCCGACCTGGGCGACCAAGGACTATCGCCTGCTCAATCTCCGTCCGATCGACCGCAAGGAAGCCTACCACGCCGACATCACCTACGGCACCAACCACGAGTTCGGCTTCGACTATCTGCGCGACAACATGAAGTTCTCGCTCGACCAGTATGTCCAGCGCGAGCTGAACTATGCCATGGTCGACGAGGTCGACAACATTCTGATCGACGAAGCGCGCACGCCGCTGATCATCTCCGGTCCGGCCGAGGAATCGACCGATAAGTATCATCAGATCGACCGCATCATCCCGCGGCTGAAGAAGGGCATCCGCGTCGATCGCAAGGGCGACACGCCGCCGGAAGAGTCGGGCGACTACTGGGTCGACGAGAAGTCGCGCTCGGCGGTGCTGACCGAAGCCGGTGTCGGCAAGGTCGAGCGCATGCTCGGCGTCACCAATCTCTACGATCCGCGCAGCATCGATCTACTCCATCACGTCAACCAGGCGTTGAAGGCGCACGCGATCTTCAAGCGTGACGTCGACTACATCATCAAGGAAGGCCAGGTGATCATCGTCGACGAGTTCACCGGCCGTTTGATGCCGGGCCGGCGCTGGTCCGATGGCCTGCACCAGGCGGTCGAGGCCAAAGAGGGCGTCAAGATCGAGCGCGAGAATCAGACCCTGGCGACGATCACCATCCAGAACTACTTCCGCATGTACAATAAGCTCGCCGGCATGACGGGCACGGCGGATACCGAAGCGGTCGAGTTCAAGAACATCTACAAGCTCGATGTGGTGGTGGTGCCGCCCAACAAGGTGATGCGGCGTATCGATCACCCCGACGTCGTCTACAAAACCGAGCTCGAGAAGTTCAACGCCGTCGTCGACGAGGTCGCCAACTGCTACGAGAGCGGCCAGCCGGTGCTCGTCGGTACCGTTTCGGTCGAGAAGTCCGAGACCCTCTCCAAGCTGCTCAAGAAGAAGGGCGTCAAACACAACGTTCTCAACGCGGTCAATCACGAGGCCGAAGCGACGGTGATCGCACAGGCCGGTCGCTTCAAGCAGGTGACCATCGCTACCAACATGGCGGGCCGCGGCACCGACATCCTCCTCGGCGGCAATCCGGAGTTCCTCGCTCGCGCCGACATGGAGAACGAGTGGATGAAGCGCTCGGCGAAATTGCCCGAGAGCGGCACCCATCGCTTCGAAGAGTCGCTACAGAAGTTGCGCGAGCGCTTCGACGAAAACGTGCAGAGCGCCCGCGCCGAGTACGAGCCGAAGTGGCTGCCCTTCGAACACGCCCAGGCCGAGGCGCTCGAACAATTGACCGAAGCACACCGCGCCTTTCTCGAGGCGGAGTTCTGGCGCGCCCGCCAGCACTACCTCGGCTGTGCCGGAGAGCTGCGCGAGGGCCTGTCGGCGCAAGTCGCCGGCGATTGCGCCGATGCCTTGCGCGCCTATACCGAAGCGTTGCTCGGCATCGACAAGGTCGTCGGTCCGTTTTTCGGGGAAGAGGGCCAGCGCCGCTACGAGGCGGCGCTGAACGAGCTGCTGCACGCGCTCGAGTCGGGCGACGGGGCTCGACTGCCGCGCTTGCGCGAGGATTTCGATCGCGCCCGCAACGACTACGAGCGGGCGGTCCAGAAGGCGTTCACCTCCGCCGACGGTCGCGACATCGATTACGACCAGGCCCGCCGCCACTACGAAGACACCGACCGCGCCTATCGGGAGGCGGAGACCGCCTACCTCGAGCACCGCAAGCCGTACGAGCAAGCGGTGGCGCGGGCACAGGAAGAGTACGAAACCGCCCGGCGCAGCTACACCCAGGCGATCGAGTCGGTGCGCGAGGAGATGGAGAAGGCGCCGCACGAGTTTCAGGATCGCTACAACGACATCCTCAAGCAGTATCAGGCGCTGTGCGCCGCCGAGCGCGAACAAGTGCTCGAGGCCGGCGGCCTCCACATCATCGGCACCGAGCGTCACGAAAGCCGGCGCATCGACAACCAGCTGCGCGGTCGCGCCGGTCGCCAGGGCGATCCGGGCTCGTCGCGCTTCTACCTCTCGCTGGCCGACGACCTGCTGCGGATCTTCGGCGGCGAGCGCATCGAGCGTCTGATGGTGCGCATGGGCATGGAGGAGGGCGAGCCGATCGAGC
>DASPMH010000011.1:0-10122 GCA_035627175.1 Terriglobales bacterium
TCGGCGCTGTTCCTGGCGGAGCGGCCGGAAGACGCGCCGGGGTCGGCGGTGATCGCGACGGTCGAGGGCACCCGTCCCATTTTGGTCGAGGTGCAGGCACTGGTCTCGGCGAGCATCCTCGGCACCCCGCGGCGCACCACCCTCGGCTTCGACCCCAACCGCGTCGCCTTATTGATCGCCGTGTTGGAGAAGAAGCTCGGCATCCACCTGCTCGGCCAGGATGTCTTCGTCAACGTCGCCGGCGGGGTGCGTGTCGATGAGCCGGCGGCCGACCTCGGCGTGATCGCGGCGGTCGGCTCGAGCCACCTCGATCGGCCGATCGATGCCCGCACGGTGCTGATCGGCGAGATCGGACTCGCCGGCGAGGTGCGTGCCGTCGGTCATACCGACAGTCGCATGCGCGAAGCCGCCAAGCTCGGCTTCCAGCGCTGCATCTTGCCGGAGTCGGTACGGGCGCAACTCTCGGTGCCGCCGGGCATGACCATCGCAGGCGTGCGCTCCCTAGCCGAAGCCTGGGAGGCCCTCTTTTGAGATGTGTAGCTGCGCTCGGCAGAGCGCGGCGACAGCTGAGTTGACAGAATGACGTTTTGTTTGAGCCGATCAAAAAGGTTGCATTGTAGGCTTGATGCTGTTACTCCGACCCACCTCGGTACGGCGGTTGCCCCTTGAGACGGCAATAGCGGCGCACCGGGACACGCGAATGTAAGCCAATAATAGAATTTCTGTCGCTCGGGGCGACTCAGGCTCTTCCCCACCCAGCGACATGCGAAAGGAGGGAGGAACCATGACTTCAGCCCACCGGTTCTTGGGCATCGCGATCCTGGCAACGGTTCTATCCGGCTGCGCAGCGACGACGCGGGAGCTGGCTAGCTCCCATCTCTGGCCCTGGGGCAAAGAAGACGACTCAACCCAAGGGCTGACCGCCGACCTCAGTCGGCCCTTCCCCGCCGCTCCGGCGGTGCAAGCCAAAGCCCCACGTCCCGAAGAATTCGACTTCAATCATCCGCTGATCGACCAGCAGATCGCCCGCTTCCAGGACGACCTGCACACCTTCTACGCCCGCGCTCTCGCCCGCAGCGGCCGCTACGTGCCGGTGATGGAGACCATCCTCGAGCGCCATGGCGTTCCCAAGGAGCTCGCCTACCTCCCCCTGATCGAGAGCGGCTACGAGCTCAATGCCGTCTCTCCCGCCGGCGCCGTCGGGCCGTGGCAGTTCATCCCCGGCACCGCCGTCCGCTACGGCCTGCGCATCGATCGCTTTGTCGACGAGCGCCGCGACCCGATCAAATCCACCGAGGCGGCCGCCAAATACCTGCGCGACCTCTACGACATGTTCAACGATTGGCACCTCGCCCTGGCCGCCTACAACACCGGCGAAGGTAACATCGGCCGCATCCTCGGCCGCAATAAGGTCGAGGATTACTGGTCGATGATCGGCCGCGGCTTCCTCTACAACGAGACCGAGAACTACGTCCCCAAGTACATGGCGGCGCTGGCGATCGCCCAAGATCCGGAAGCCTACGGCTTCGAGGCGCCGACACCCGACCCGATCGTCTACGACTGGGTGCGCGTCAACAAGCCGCTGTCGCTCAAGCGGGTCGCCGAAATGAGCCACACCGACGCCAAGGAGCTCAAGCAGCTCAATCCCGCCTTGCGCCAAGGCGTCGTCCCGCAGTCCGGCTACATCGTCAAGCTGCCCAAAGGCGCCAAGCCGGCCTACCAAGCCGCGGTCGACCAGGTCGACCCCGAGTTGGTCGCCTGGAACCCGCGCAAACGTCCCTGCGACTCCGACGACGGTCTGCACTGCGTCCGCCGCGGCGAGACCATCGCCTCGATCGCGGCGCTCTACGGCGTCTCGGCTCGCGATCTGATGCAGGCCAATCGCCGCACCCCAAGCTATCGGCTCAAGATCGGCGAGGCCTTGGCGATCCCCGGTGCGGTTCGCCGCGAAACGGCCGGCGAGGAAGACGTCGCCACCGAAACCAGCACCGCGACCGCGACCCACACCGTCCGCAAGGGCGACACCGTCGCCGCCATCGCCAAGCGCCATGGCGTCAGCTCGCAGGCGCTGATGAAGGCCAACGGCTTGCGCAAAACGAGCCGCCTCAAGGCCGGCCAAAAGCTAAATCTGCCTGGCAGGTCCGCCAATAAGGTCGTTGCGACTGCCAAGAACAACCGCCCAAAGACCCATACCGTCCGCGCCGGTGAGACACCTGCCGCAATCGCCGCCCGCTACGGCACCTCCGCCACTGCCTTGATGAAGGCCAACAAGCTGCGCAGCGCCGGCTCGCTCAAGGTTGGCCAGAAGCTCCAGCTGCCGGCCGGCAAGATCGCCGCCGCCGAGCCGCGAGCGAAGCGGGTCGCCTCGGCCCAAGCCGCCACCAAGCCTGCGGCGCGGCGCTCGACAACGCACACCGTGCGCAAGGGCGACACCCCCGCTTCGATCGCCCAGCGCTACGGCGTCTCGCCGCAGGAGCTGATGCGCGCCAATGGGCTGCGCAACGTCCGCGGTCTCCAGCTCGGCAAGAAGCTCAACGTGCCGCGCGCGGCCGGGCGGCGCGGGTGAACGGCAACCGCCGCCGCTCGACCTCAGCTCAGATCCAAAGCGCCTTCGCCGCCAGCATCGCGGCGAAGCGCGACTTCCTTCGTCGCGAACGCGCCGCGCTGATCGGCGTGATCGAACGCATCGCCGCCGCCTTCGCCCGCGGCAACAAGCTGCTGTTCTTCGGCAATGGCGGCAGCGCCGCCGACGCCCAGCACCTCGCCGCGGAATTCGTCAATCGCTACCGCCGCGAACGCCCGCCGCTGCCGGCGATCGCACTGACCACCGACAGCTCGGCCCTGACCAGCATCGCCAACGACTACCGCTATGACGACGTCTTCGCCAAGCAGCTGATCGCCCTGGCTCGCCCGGGCGATATCGCCATCGCCATCTCGACCAGCGGTAACGCCCGCAATGTCGTCGCTGCGGCGCGCACCTGCCGGCGGCTGCAAGTCGAGGTGATCGCTCTGACCGGCGGCAGCGGCGGCAAACTCGCCGAGCTCGCCGACCTCGTCCTCTCCGTCCGCTCCAGCAACGACACCGCCCGGATCCAGGAAACCCACATCTTGATCGGCCACGTCATCTGCGAGCAGGTCGACGAGATCCTCTACGGCGAGCGAGGTCCCGCCTGATGGCAAAGAAGAAGGCGGCTGCCGCCAGCCTCGATTTCAGCAAAGCACGTACGTATCCGCTGGCGCGGCGGCGCAGCATCGTCAAAGCCGAGGCGCTCGCCACTCCGACGCCCGCCGGTGCGAGCCTCGCCGACTTCCTTGCCCATCTGCCCGATGTCCTTGCCGCCCGCGACCTGCGCCAGCTCAGCGCTGAGATCGCCCGCCGCCACCGGCGCGGCAAAAAGCTAGTGCTCGGCATGGGGGCGCACCCGATCAAGGTCGGCCTCAGTCCCTGGATCGTCGAGCTGATGCAGCGCGGCATCTTGCACGGCCTCGCCATGAACGGCGCCGCGATCATCCACGACTTCGAGCTCGCCTACTGCGGTCAGACTTCCGAGGATGTCGCCGCCTCGCTCGCCGACGGCCGCTTCGGCATGGCTGCCGAGACCGGGCAGTTCCTCAACCAGGCGGTGCGCGACGCGCAGCACGAAGAAGGGTTAGGACATGCCGTCGGCCGAGCCTTGGTCGAGGCCAAGTTGCCGAACCTCGGCTTGAGCCTGCTCGCCAACGCCTACCGGCTCGGCATCCCGGCGACGGTGCACGTCGCCATCGGCACCGACATCATCCACATGCATCCCAGCGCCGACGGCGCCGCCATCGGCGAGGCGACGCTCTGCGACTTCCGCCGGCTGGCGGCGCTGGTCGCCGGCATGCGCGGCGGAGTGTTCCTCAACCTCGGCTCGGCGGTGCTGATACCGGAGGTTTTCGTCAAGGCGCTCAACCTCGCCCGCAACCTCGGCCGGCGGGTCGACGACCTGATCACCGTCGACATGGACTTCATCCGCCACTACCGCCCGCAGATGAACATCGTCCGCCGTCCGACGGAGGGCAGCGGCAAGGGCTACCAGCTGACCGGCCACCACGAGATCATGTTCCCGCTCCTCTGCGCCGCCATCCTAGAATCGATCAAGCTGTAGCGACGCTTGAAGTTCCTTGTGAATTCCGTGTGCTTTCTGTAGTTTCCCGCCGCTTCCCATCCCAACTTCCGACGAGGAATCCATGCATAGACTACCGCTACTGTCCGCCGTCGCGTTCGCCGCGCTCCTTGCTCTACCGAGCAGCTCGCCGGCGCAAGATTGCGAACAGGAGTTCCCCAGCACCTTCGAGCTGATCCAGGCTGCCATCTTCGAACCGCGGGGCTGCACCTCGACGATCTGCCACGGCGGCACCCCGAGCCCGACCACCGGCAATCTCGACCTGCGCCCCGAGAACGCCTACGACAGCTTGATCGACGTCGCCTCCCACTCCGTTCCCGGGATGCGCCGGGTGCAGGCCGGACAAGCGCGCGAGAGTCTGCTGTGGCTGAATCTCGCTGCCAAGACCTTCCCCTTGGAATACGAGGCACCGCTGCGGCCGATGCCGCTCGATCCCGTTCCGGCGCTGAGCGAGAGCGAGCTCGAAGCGGTGCGGCTGTGGATCGAGAAGGGCGCGCCGCGCACCGGTGTCGTCCCCGGCACCGGCGAGCTTCTCGACGCCTGTCTACCGCCGCCTGAGCCGATCGAAATCAAACCGCTCGACCCGCCTCCTGCCGGCACCGGCATTCAGCTGCGCATGCCGCGCTGGACCCTGCCGGCGGTGAGCGAAGACGAGATCTGCCACGTCACCTATTACGATGTCACCGATCAGGTGCCCGAGCAGTACCGCGGCAACGGCGGCACCACCTTCCGCTACAACTTTCACGAGACTCGCCAGGATCCGCTGAGCCACCACCTGGTCCCGGTGCTCTACGAGGGCGCGGCCACCGACCCCCATGATCCCGCCTGGGGAGTTTGGAAATGCCGCGGCGGCGCCCGCCACGACGAGGTTTGCGACCCCGTCGACCTCGGCTTCTGTGGCGAGGGCGTCTGCGGCTCACCGATCGTCAGCACCGTCGGCTGCCTCGGCTACGGTCCGGGCGACGACGGCATCGGCTTCACCTCGGCGGGCATCTCGGTTACCCAAGAGACCGCCAACGAGTTCCCCGTCCCCGACGGCGTCTACGAAGAGCTGCCGCTCAAGGGCATCATCATGTGGAGCTCGCACGCCTTCAACCTGACCGCGAAGGAAGGCAAAATCGAATCCTGGGTCAACTTCCACTTCGCCGCGCCGCAGCACCAGCAAACGCTCGCCAACAATCTGTTCGCTGCCGATCAGATCTTCGCGATGGACGTGCCGCCGTTCCAGACCCAAGAGGTCTGCAACATCCGCAAGTTCGAGGAGAACACCCACGTCTTCGAGTGGGGCGCCCACACCCACAAGCGCGGCAAGCGCTTCCGCACCTTCATGGGTGCCTTCCGCTGCGAGGGCGGATCGAACGACGGCCAGCCGTGCTCGCCGATCGGCTCCGAGCCGGCAGCGGACATTTGCCAAGGGGCGCCCTGCACCGCCTACACCCAGGTTCATGTCGGCGACTGCGACGGCAGCCGCGCGGTCACGGTCGATGAGGTGATCACCGGCGTCAACATCGCGCTCGGCGCGATGGATCGCGAGGAGTGCCTCGATATCGACGCCGACCGCGACTACAGCGTCACCGTCGACGAGGTGATCACCAGCATCACCGCCGCGCTCGAAGGCGTGCCTGCGCCCGAGCCGGCCGATGGCCAAGAGTCGATGTTCTACCTCAGCATGATCTACAACGACCCGACGATCATCCGACCGGAGGAGCCCTTCATCTTCCGCGGCACCGATGACGAGCGTTCGGTCACCTTCTGCGCGCTCTACGACAACGGCTACACCGACCCCGACGAGGTCAAGCTGCGCTCGGCCTCGCCGCCGCCGCCGATCTCGGTCGGTGGCATCGGTGGCCCGTGCTCGCTCAACGAGACCAGGTGCTCGGAGGGCAAACGCGGCGAATCCTGCACCGGGCGTACCCAAGCGAATCGCGATCGCTCTTGCGACAGCAGCGAAGGTGCCGCTGACGGCATCTGCGACGCCTGCCCGCTCGAAGGCGGCGTCACCACCGAGGACGAGATGTTCATCCTCCTCGGGCGGTTCTACGTGCCTTAACCCAGAAATGCCCCGCGCTTCGCGCTGCCCCCTTTGAAAAAGGGGCGCACGCCTGCAGCACCCCATGCAAGAATGTGTGCCCCAGGTGTGCGCCCCCTTTCCCAAAGGGCTGAGGCTTTCGCCGGCGAAAGCCTCAGCGCCGCAGGCGGATTTCTGCGCGTCGATCTTCCCCCGATGCTGGTCCAACTCCGCGACGTAACCAAAATCTTCGGCACCCGCCGCGCCGTCGACGGCATCGACCTCGACATCCCCGCCGGCTGCTGCTTTGGCCTGCTCGGTCCGAACGGCGCCGGCAAGACGACGGCGCTGAAGATGATCTACGGCGTCGCTCGGCCCAGCAGCGGTAGCGTCCGTGTCTTCGATCTCGACATCGCCCAGCACACTCGCGAGGTGCGCTCGCGACTCGGGGTGACGCTGCAGCAGAACATCTTCGTCGACGTGCTGACGCCGGTCGAGAACCTGCGCATCTTCGGCCGCTACCACCTGTTGCGCGAGCCGGAGCTCGGCCGCCGCATCGACGAGCTGATCGCCTTTCTCGAGTTGCAGTCGCACGCCGACGTTCCGGTCAAGAATCTCTCCGGCGGCTTTCAGCGGCGCTTGGCGATCGCCATGTCGCTGGTCAACCGACCCGAGCTGCTGGTGCTCGACGAGCCGACCACCGGCCTCGACCCCGCCGTGCGGATGGCGCTGTGGGGGCGCATTCGCCAACTGCGGACCGGCGGTACGACGGTATTGCTGACCACCCACTATATGGACGAGGCGCAGCGGCTCTGTGATCGCATCGCCATCTTGTCGCAGGGACGCGTCATCGATCAGGGATCGCCGCAGGAATTGATTCGCCGGAGAGTCGCCGCTCATGCCGTCGAGGTCGATTGCGCCTCCTACGAAGAGGCAACGCTGCTCGAAGGCATCGACGTCACCCGGCGGCTGCGTTCGGGCGACCGGCTGATCCTCTACCTCGACGAGCCGGCGACTCTGGCGGCGCGTATCGCCGAGCGCGATCCCGACGATCGCCGCGCTCTGGTGGTGCGGCCTTCGAATCTCGAGGATGTGTTCCTCGCCCTCACCGGCACGACACTCGAATGAGGGACTTGGCATGAACCTATCGCTGCCGCACGCAATGTCCGTGTGGCGCCGCAATGCCTCGATGTACCGGCGCACCTGGATGTGGAATCTGCTGCCGAACTTCTTCGAGCCGGTGCTCTACCTGATGTCGATCGGCATCGGCGTCGGCGCCTACATCTCGCAGATGGGCGGCATGTCGTACGTCGAGTTCCTCGCTCCCGGTCTGTTGTGTGTCGCGGCGATGAACGGGGCGAGCTTCGAGGTGACCTACAACATCTACGTCCGGATGAAGTTCGAGAAGACCTACGACGCGATGCTGACCACGCCGATCGAGCCGGACGACGTTTTGATCGGCGAGACCTTGTGGGCGGTGACGCGGGCCTGCATCTACGGCGGCTGCTTCTTTCTGGTGCTCGGCGCCTTCGGCCTGCTGCCGCTGCCGCAGGCGCTGCTGGCGCTGCCGGTGATTCCTCTCGCCGGGCTGCTGTTTGCCGCGATCGGCCTGGCGTTCTCGCTGCGGGTGCCGACCATCGACCAATTCAGCTTCTACTTCACGCTCTTCCTGACCCCGCTCTTCCTGTTCTCCGACATTTTCTTCCCGCTGGCCGAGCGTCTCTCGCCGGCGCTGCTCTGGCTCGCCGAGTTGCTGCCGCTGCTCCATCCGGTCCGCCTGGCGCGCTCGCTGTTCCAAGGCGACTGGCGCCCGATCCTGCTCTGGGACCTGACCTACATCGCCGCAGTCTCGGCCCTCCTCTTCCGCTGGGCCCGCAAGTCAGTCCACCAGCGCCTGATGACCTGAGGAGGAGCCCTGTAGCTGCGCTCGGCAGAGCGCGGCGGCTCGGCTCACCAAGCCGCCGTCTACCGACGGCAGCTACACCGCCTCCTCGCCCCAACGTCGATCAAAATCCAGCTTTGTGAAAAAGAGAGCCGCGCACCTGCGGGATTGACCGCATAGTACGGCCAAGCTAGGGAGCGGGTTGCGTGCCCGTCCCCCAAGGCGAAGTTCCCGCCGCGCGCGTCAGGAGTACCCACATGGCCACCAGCCCCCACAATCCCTTCGGCGTCAGCCGTTTCATGCATGGCCTCGCCCGTTTTCTGTTCCGCATCAGTGGCTGGCAGATCGAAGGAGCGGTGCACCGCCCGGAGCGTTTCGTGCTGATCTCGGCGCCGCACACCTCCTATTGGGACGCGATCGTGCTTCTGGTCGCCGCCCACATCTTTCGCGTCAAGCTCTCCTGGTACGTCAAAAGCGAGGCCTTCATCTTCCCGCTGAGCCTGCTGATCCGCTACTTCGGCGGCATCCCGATCTACCGCCGTCATCGCCGCAACATGGTCGCCCAGGCCGTAGAAGACTTTGCCAACAAAGAGCGGCTGATCCTCGCCGTACCGCCGGAAGGGACGCGCGGCCGCACCCCCTATTGGAAGACCGGCTTCTACCATATCGCCCGCAACGCCAACGTGCCGCTGGTGCTCGGCTACATCGACTTCAAGCGCAAGGTCGCCGGCCTCGGTCCGGCTTTCGTGCCGACCGGCGACATCGCCGCCGACTTCGAGATCTTTCGCGAGTTCTATGCCAAGGTCACTCCGAAATACCCCGAGCTGCGCGGCAATGTCGCCGTCGATCCGCGGGTCATCGGCGCAACCGAGCCGCAGCCGCTAGTCGAACCGCCCGTGGCGGCCGGCACCGCTGCGGAAGCGGACCGCGCCGGCAACCGTCTCCCCGGATTGGATCACCTCGGTCCCGAGCCGAGTCTCGTTGACTAGTGCCTCGGCGAGATCGAGCGACCACTGCTGGTAGCTCGACAGCCGGTCGCCGCGCAGGCAGCGCTGCGGAAACTTGGCGATCTCGCGGCCGAGCTCGATCGCGGCGGGCAAGGCTTGCCGGGTATCGACGACGCGATTGACCAGCCCGATCCGCTCGCCCTCCTCCGCCGATACCGGCCGCCCGGTCAAAATCATGTCGAGCGCGCGGCTGTGGCCGATCAGCCGCGGCAGGCGAATCGTGCCGCCATCGACCAGCGGCACACCCCAGCGCCGGCAGAAGACGCCGAACACCGCGTCGCGCGCGGCGACGCGCAGATCGCACCACACCGCCAGCTCGAGACCGCCGGCAACGGCATAGCCCTCGACCGCGGCGATCACCGGCTTCGCCAGCAGCATCCGCGTCGGCCCCATCGGCCCGTCGCCGTCGAGCGCAACCCGGTTACCCTGCCCCTCCGCGGCCCGCTTGAGGTCGGCACCGGCGCAAAAGGTTCCGCCGGCGCCGGTCAAAACCGCCACCGCGACGCTCTCGTCGGCTTCGAATCGCCGAAAGGCCTCGACCAGCTCCGCCGCCGTGTCGCGATCGACGGCATTGCGCACCTCAGGTCGGTCGATGGCGACGATCGCGACTTCGCCATCGCACCGGTAGGCGACGTTGGCCATCTCAGAAATCGTTCTTGTCGTAGACGTCGATCACCAGACGAGTCTGATTGTTGGTCGGGTCGGCGTCGGGATCGCTCGGCCCGGTCGCGGTCAGCTCCGCCACACAGCGATACGGCGACTTTCGGCTAGGAGTGGCAATGCTCGACGAGGCGCTGATCAGCAACTGTCCTTTGAGCGCTTTGCCACCGGCGACCGTCGCCGACGCCTGATTGCCCGCGGCCTCCTTGTCCATATCGAGAGATACCGCAGTGACGCCGGTGCAGCTCGCCAGGCTTGCCGCCATCGCCACGGTGTCGGCATCGGCTGCCGGCAGGATGTCGGCATTGAACACCGCCGGCTTCACCTTCTTGCTCTTTTCGGAAGCGTCGGCCGGAACGACGAGCTTCAGCGGTTTCAAGCTGAGCGCGAGCGTCTCGTGCGGCGGCGCTGTCTGCG
>DASPMH010000012.1:0-6237 GCA_035627175.1 Terriglobales bacterium
TGATCATCGAAGGCCACACCGACAGCGTCGGCACCGATCAGTACAACCGCCGCCTGTCCGAGCGCCGCGCCGGCGTGGTGCGACAGTACCTGATCGATCACGGTGTCCCGGCCGAGCGCATCCGCACCATCGGCTACGGCGAAAATCGCCCGGTCGCGCCGAACGAAACTCCTGAAGGCCGCGCCATCAATCGTCGAGTCGAACAGAAAATCTCGGAGTAGTACCAGCAAGGAGGGGGGGACCCGATCCGATCCCCCCTCCTGCTGCAACATGCAAACCTCTGTCGTAACCGGCGCCGCAGGCTTCGTCGGTCAGGCGCTGGTACGGCGGCTCCTCGCTGCCGGCGACACGGTGCGTGCTGTCGTCCTGCGCGACGACCCCGCGGCTCGCGAGCTGGCAAGGCTACCGTCTGCCGATCCCGCGGCGCTGACGATTTTCGAAGGCGACATCACCCGCACCGAATCGGTCACGCCCGCGTTCGAGGCAGCCGACCGGGTCTTTCACACCGCCGCTCTGGTGCATGCCTGGGCGCCGCGCGCCGAGTTCGAGCGGGTCAACGTGCTCGGCTCCCGCAATGTCGCCGAGCTCGCACTCGCCCACGGCGTGCCCCGACTGATCGCGATCAGCACCAGCGACGTCTTCGGTCTGCCGGAAGGCAACACCGTCTTCACCGAACGCTCGCCGCATCGCCCGTGGGGCGAGCCGTACGCCGACACCAAGATCGAAGCCGAGCGCTGGCTGTGGCGGTTGCAGCGCGAAAGTGGCCTACCGGTTACGGTGATCTATCCGGGCTGGGTGTATGGCCCGGGAGACAAGGCTTTCTTCCCAGGACTCGCCAAGGCGATCGCTGCCAAGCAAATGTTCTTCTGGGCCAAGGCCGTGCGCCTGCCGCTGGTGTATATCGACAACCTGATCGATGCGGTGATGCTCGCGGCCAATTCGCCCCAGGCCGTCGGCAACGGCTACATCGTCTTCGACACCGAGCAGGGGCCGACGATGGAAGAGCTCGCGGCGGCGATCGCACAGAAGATCGGCGTGCGTGCGCCGTCGCGCCATCTCCCCTACGCCATGACCCACCGGATCGCCGCCGCGCTGCAGACGATCTGGCGGGTCAGCGGACGCAAAACGCCGCCGCCATTGATGACGGTCGACGTCAAAGCCTTCGGCTCGCAGTTCCACCTCTCCAACGAGAAGGTGAAGCGCGAGCTCGGCTGGCAGCCGAAGGTATCGATCGAAGCCGGACTCGCCGCGGCGCTCGCGGCGCTCGCGCTCTAAACATCAACGCTCTCAATCGGCTTTGCACGCCAATCCGATTTCGTGCTGGTGCGCGGAATCGCCGCCGCGACAGCTCGACGCGGAAGATCGGCGGAGGCGGCTCGTAGGGCAGCGGCACCTCGGCTACAACAGATGGGCATGACCGAGCCTCCGGCCGCTGCTCCCCGCCGCAATCATGTCGGCACGGTCTCGCTACTGCTCGCCCTGCTCGGGTCCGCCGCCTCCCGCATCGCCTTGGCGACCGGTCCCTATGCCGGCGCCGAATGGCTGCACATCGTCGCCGCCGGGTTCGAAGCGGCGTTGGTCGGCGGCCTGGCCGACTGGTTCGCCGTCACCGCCTTGTTCCGCCATCCGCTCGGCCTGCCGATCCCTCATACCGCGATCATTCCGAAGCGGCGCGGCAAGATCATCGAGCAGATCGTCGCGATGGTCGAAGAGGAATGGCTATCGCCGGACGTCATCGGCAGCCGTCTACAGCGCATCACCCCTAGCGAGATGGTGCTCGATTGGCTGAGCCAGCCCGAGCATGTTCATCGTCTCGGCGATCCGCTCCGTGATCTCTTGCAGAAGGTGGCCAGCATGCTGAGCGAGCCGGAGGTGGTCGAGTTCGCCGACCGCACGCTGCAGCGCCAGCTGCGCGAAGTGCCGCTCGACGCCTCCGCCGGGGAATGGCTGGCGCGAGTGGCGCGCGGCGAGAGTGGCCAGACTGCGTTTCGCACCATGGCGCTGTCGCTGGTCAACGTCGTGCGGCGGCCGGCGACCGCCGAAGAGCTCGAGCTGTGGATCGAGCGCGCCGCCTGGCAGCTGCGCGAGGTCGGCCAGCGTCTGGTGCCGCTGGTGCTGCGCCGGCGGGTGGTGCAGCGCAAGCTGGTCGAGGCGATCTGCGAGTACGCGACCACCGAGCTGCAGGCCGCGGCCGACGAGCCCGACCACCCGCTGCGCCGCTTTCTCTTCGACGCCGTCGAGAGCCTCGGCGATCGTCTGGCCGCGGGCGATCCGCAAGCGATCGCCCGGCTCGAGGAAGTGCGCCGCGCCTTGATCGAGAGCCTCGAAGCGAGCTCACTGATCGCCGACCTGTTGCGGCAGCTGCAAGCGCAATTGCAACAAGACCTCGCCAGCCCGGATAGCGCGCTGTCGCAACTGGTCGATCGCCAGCTGCGCCAGAGCATCGTCGAGCTGCTCGACGATGCCGACCGGCGGGCGCGCTTCGATCTGTGGGTGCGCAACACCGCGCAGGACCTACTGCGGCGACACCATCACCACATCGGCATGACCGTGCGCGAGAGCTTGGAGGCGCTCGATACCTCGGCGCTGGTCCATCAGATCGAAGCCAGGGTCGGTGCCGATCTTCAGTTCATCCGTCTCAACGGCGCGGTCGTCGGCGGGCTGATCGGAGTGGTGATCGCGGTGGCGCATCGCTATGCCTCGTGGTGAGGTGCGGCGGCCCGAAGCCGGCACGCTTCGCCGCCAGCGCGAGACGCCGCAACCAACCGCGCTCCCTCACCAGCGGTGAAACTGCTTGCGCTTCGCCGTTGGCGAGTGTGCGATAGCCTCGGCCCGGCAGCAGTGATCGATCGGCGCTGAGCGCAATCGGTGTGAGGTAGCTGCGGACTAGCTAGTTGTGCCAGGGCGGGCAGTTGCGATCATCCAGCTCGTGCTCGAACCGCCTGGACTCGAGGAGCAGATTCGCCATGCCGCATCGAAACCGAGCGCGACGACGAGACAATTTCAGAGGCTCAATGAATCTCTTCCTAAGGTATGGCGTCGATCCGCCATCGCAGTGGGAGGAATCATGCAGCACGAACAACTGAGCCCCATCACCCAAGGATTGATCTGGCTACTGATCGCCGCTTGGGCCATGACGGCGGTCGGCAATATCGTCGCAGGCGAGGTCGGCTATCCCGCGGCCTTGGTGATCGTACTGATCGGCTTTGCGATGTTTCTCAGGGCGAAGCTGTCGGTGATTCGAGTCGAGCCATGGATCAACTTCGGCTCACGTCGGATGGAGCCGAACATGCGCGATCTCTACCGCGTCGGGTACTGGCTGATGATCGTCGGTACCCTGACGACGTTCGCACCGCATTAGGCGATTCAGTCGAATCACTGTCGTCCCTTCAGCGACCCTTGCCGCGGCGCGAAGCCCAGCGTGTTTCGACGCAGCGGTTTACCCGCTTCAGCTCCGCCTCCGTCCAACCGTGGCTGCCGGTCGCCTCGACGCTGTCGAGACACGCTGCAACGATAGCGCCGTAAGGATTGGTTCGGTCCATCAAATAGTCGTGCGAGTTGCGCTTGTAAGCGCCGTGCGCCGCCGCACCTTCGAGCAACTTGTTCATCTCAGGGCTCTCGCGACGCCCGTTGTTCCGCGCGTCTGTGGCTGCTGCCAGCGCCGCAAATGTAAACATGACCACTACCAAAAGGATTTGAATGACCCTCATCGCTCCCCCTGAAATGCAGTTGTACCTATGCGGCGGCAAGTTCCCGACCACGGCTTGCCCATGCACGAGCGGTACCGGACCGCACGGCCTCCGGCAAGGACCGACAGCAGTTTGATGAACCTACTTCGGCAGTGATCGTTGCCTCCGTCGAGGCGGTCGGACATTTTGATTCGGCCTGAAGACGAGAGAGGCCATCGTCGGCTCAGGCGCACGCGGCTCAGCATGGGCGTCGGTGGAGTGGGCAGTCCGGTAGGGTCGTGATGCCATAGCAATCCTCGTGGTGAGGAGGTCGCCACTCAGCAGTCGCAACGGAATGTTTGGAAATGTGTAAAAGCGTGTGGCGCTTACCGTTGCTGCGCCGCAAACCCAATCTCTAGACAGGCGCGCATGAAGTACTCGCGCTTGTTTCAAAAGTTTCTCCTCACGGGTTGCTTGACCGTCAGCCTCGGCCTCGCCAGCGCATCTCCGGCGAGCGCCTACGAGCTGTTGCGATGCACGCTCGAGAATCCGGCGACTTGGGGCCTGCGCTACCGCCTGACCGGCGCCGCCGTCACCCCGGCCGGCTGCCGCGCCAAATGCGTCGCTGGCGGCGGCAACGGCTACTTTGCCATCAATGCTCCGCTCGGCTGGTGCGTCTGCGGCACCCCGCGACAGCCGGAGAGCATCCAGGCCACCGTTGAGGGTTGCAACTCCGTTTGCCCCAACACCGAATCCGAGTGCGGGGGAACGACGGGGCAATTCTCGAACTATGCCGACCCCGTCGCGACTGCGACACCGACCGAGGTGCCGGCCGCTACCGAAACGCCGACCCCTCCGGCCACCGCCACCGCGACCGCCACTCCGACCGAGTCGGTTGGATCGCTCGCGATCGACAAGGTGGTCCTCAGCCGCGGTCGCGACACCACCCCGCGCGACAACGGTGCCATTCGTCTCCAATTCTCCGTCGACGATGCCGCGTCGCTCTCCGAGGAAGACCTGCTCAGTCGTCTTCTCGCCGGCGGCTACTTTATCGCCGTCAGCGATGCAGACGGCTCGTTTGCGATCGCCCTGGATCTGGAAGGCTGTCAGACGGGTCGCGTCGCCCGCTGCCGCTCCTACCGCGACGGCATCCGTAACCGCATCAGCCTGTTGCAGGACAGTGACACGCCTGAGCGATGGGAAATCCGGGTTTTTGCCTACGGCTTCGCAGATCCTCTCACCGGCCCGATCGGCCGTTCGGTCGAGGCGCCGGTGCGCGTCACCCTCACCGGTCCGACGGAATCGTACCAAGGAAGCACCTCGGCCTGTCGCGCGCCCGGCAAACAGGCGCTGCGTTGCCGCAACTGACGGGATGAAATCGGACCGCCGGAGGAAAGCCGGCGGTCCGACCGATGATGGCTTGCGGCGGAGCATTCTATGAGCGAATTGAGAATGCTCGCGCCGTATGCCTGGTTTCATCCAACTCGGTACCTTCACCCTCGATCTCGAGCGGCAGCGGTTGTTCCACCTCGGAGAGCCAGTCGCTCTGCGGCCCAAAACCTCGGTGGTCTTATGTTGTCTGGCGCAGCGTCCGGGCAAGTTCGTCTCCGCCGACGAGCTGCAACAGAGCGCTTGGCCGGGCCTCACCGTTACGCCGCAAACGCTGACCAACGTCATCGGCGAGCTGCGCAAGCTCAGCCGGATGGACGACCCCGCCGTCCTCCTGATCGAGACGCGCTACGGCGAGGGGTATCGCCTGCTGATCGACTCACCCCGTCGGCCACCGCCAGCCGAGCCGCTCGCGGCTGACGCGACTCGAGGTCCGCTGGTCGAAGAGAAAGCCGCCCAGCTATCCGCCGCTCCTCGCGCGGAGATTTCTGCGTCAAATAGGCTTTTTGTCGGTCGCGAAGCGCAGCTCGCGCAGTTGCGCCAGCTGTGGTCGCTCGCGCTCACCGGGCAGCGCCAGGTCGTGTTTCTCGGAGGCATGGCGGGCATCGGCAAGACCGCTCTGGTGCAGGTGTTCATCGATTGGTTGAAGCAAAGCCAAGCGCCGGCAGCGCAGACGTCGTTGGTCGCGGTCGGTCGCTGTCGTGCTCGTCATGGAGAAGCGGAATCTTACGCTCCGCTGCTCGACGCCCTCGAGCAGATTTCGCTCGACGTCGATTTGATCGCGGACTTGCGTCGATGTGCGCCGTCTTGGCTGGCGCAGATGCCTTGGCTGCTACCGAGCGCCGAGATGACGACTCTACGTCAGTCGCTCGCCGGCATCGGGACGCTGCGAGTCAGACGAGAGGGCGTCAAGCTCTTCGAAGAGATCTCCCTGCGCCTGCCCCTGCTATTGCTGATCGACGACCTTCACGACGCCGACGACGCGACCATCGATCTGCTGGCAGCGCTGATCGAACGCACTACCCCGGCGCGCTTGATGATAGTTGCGACCCATCGTCATCCGGATCCTTCGCTGCGGGCTGGGCCGTTGAAGACGCTTTTGGCTGGATGGCGCCGCAGCGCCGGCGTCCATCGCATTCTTCTCGATCCGCTACCGCGTCCTGCTGTCCATGCCTACCTC
>DASPMH010000013.1:0-9688 GCA_035627175.1 Terriglobales bacterium
TGACCCGTACATCGACCTCGCTCAGCAGCACGCGCTCACTGACATTGAGTGTGCGCACCAGTTCCATCGTGGCGCCGTCCGGAACATCGAACGCCCGACTGTCTTCGGGAGTCGCCAGATCGCGCGCCGACGGCACTGGGCTCTGCCGTTCGGCGACGAACGTCCCCTCCAGGTAGATCGGCAAACCCAGAACGTTGCGGATGGTCTCGCGGTACTGTCCGGTCAGGTCCTCCGGCCCTAGCAGCGCGGTGCCGCGGGCGGGCCGATCGCCGAACAAGGTGATGTCGCGGCGAAGCTCGCTTTGGTACGGGTTGTCATCCGCGCCGGCGGGCAAAACGACTGTCCCGCTGACGGTGAATCGATTGGTGCCCGATTCGTAGGTGCGACCTGCCAGACGGAGGTAGTGTTCGCATCGCCCCCCGAGGCCGCAGTCGTCGTCGTCATCGCAAGAGTCATCCGCGTGTGACCCGCCGACGCAGTAGTCCGGAAGCAGCAATGTCCGCTGCCCATCGAAGATTCCCTTGAGCCCTGCCGAATCACGATAGAGTGTCAGAGACATTCGCGGATTGTGCGTGTCGGCCGGTTGGCCGTTGATGGTGTCGATGGTGGCGGTGAGCTTGTAGTCCCCGTCGAGCGGGGGGACTTCCATGCGGACGCAGAACAAACGCTCCGGCTCTTCAGGAAAGCCTGCTTCGGCGCCATTACTGTCGATGGCGATCGCGGCACTGTAAATGCCTGGGCCCAAACCAAAGCGGTCGGCGCTGAGGTTGAGCTCGGCGGTGCCCGTGCCGACCGTGCCGTCCAGTATCGCCTCCAACACATCTTCTGCAGGGGTCTCTCCTGCGATCAGGAAACGCAGCCAGGGAGTCTGCTCCGGGTCGATGATGCGGGCGCGCCAGGCCATCGTTCCGGAGCCATTGTTGTAGATCGACATCTTGACAAGGGTAGAGAAGTCGCCGAAGTCGATCGCCCGCTGACTCGCCGTGGTGTCATAGAAGCCGACCGGCTCCGTTGCGAAGTCGTCACACTCCTCCCCGCCGACATCGCGATCGCCCGCGCTCATGGCTGCGGTACCGAATGGAGGACGCGCACCAGATGCAGCGGCCGTCAGCAGTGGAGCCAGATCGATGTCACCCGGTACCGCAGTCGCTAATTCCGGTTCCATCGACGCGTCGTCCCCGGACAGCACCCAATAGCCCTTGCCGGGTTCGAGGTTAGTGAATTCCTCTTGCACCGGGTTGCTGTTCTCTTCGAGACCGAGAACGATGCCGCGAAAGCGGCGTGCGGCGGCGTCGAAGGTCCAGATTTGTCTGACCGGAAGGTCGAACAGGACCTGGTCGTAAGGCGTCGGCGCATCGACGACGAAGCCGAGGAGATTCCAGCCGGCGCGGAGCGAGGGAGCGCCGCGCGCGAGCACGTCGTCCGGGCCGGCGACGGTCAGGTTCACCGCACGTTTGACCTTAACCCAATAGCCGTGCCCCGTTGTCACCTCGGACAGCGCGGGGGTGTCGTCGATTGCCGGAAAACGCGCCCACTGGTCGGCGGCCGAATCGTAACCCCAGACAGCCTCGATGTCCGCGGCAATTGAACCGAAGATCGCAAGCGGTGAGCTCGAGTACGGAGAGATATTGATCGAAATGAGATTCCAGCCCGAGCGTAGCGGGATCGATTGCTGAGCCGCATAGGAAGGGCGGCACAAGAGAACTATGCACGCGATTTGAAAACTGATCGAAAGGCAACGAACCCCCATCTCGCCTCACTTTGCGCTCGGCCCGATCGGAAAAGCGGGCGGTTTTTCACCGGACGACGGCGGCGCCGGTGGTTTCACTGCGGCAAGCAGCTTCTCGTCGACCTTCACTTCGAACTGCTTGCTCAGCTGGCGGTAGCGTTCGTCGTTCAGTCGCTTGCTCTTCTCCGCCAGTAGGATCTGGCGTATATCGGCGGCCACTTCCTCGTACGGCTTGACCTGTCCGACTGTCAGCCCGGTCAACCTGACGACGTAGACGCCGACATCGGTCTCGACTAGCGGGCCGAAATTCCCCTCGCCTTCGATCTTGAACAACGCGTCGAGCAAGGCGGACGGGACGCGATGGGTGCGCGCTCCCCTTGGCAACCAGCCGAGATCGCCGCCACGGTCGCGGGTCAACAAGTCCTGGGAATGCTCGCGCGCCAAGCTTACGAAAGAACCGGGCAGATCCTTCTGCGTCTTGGCATCATTGAGCAGGGTGGCGGCGCGTTCGCGCGTCACCGCCTTATCTGCATCTTGGGCATTGAGCGGGAAGCGCAGCAGGATAATCGATGCTCGGACCCGATCGGGAAGGGTGAAATCGGCCCGATGCGCCTCGTAATAGGCGCGTTGCTCTTCTTCTTTGACGTCCTTCTCGCCGGGATTGGCGGCGACCAGCTCACGCAGGTAACGGTCGGCGACCATGCGATCGACCATCGCCACCACTTCTGGATCCTTGTCATACCCCGCACGGCGTCCGGCAACCGCGAGTAGCTTGGTCTCGATGAGATCATCGAGAAGCTCGCGCCGCGCGGCCACGTCTTCGTATTGGTTCGAGACCTCAGCGCCGTTGCGCACTAGCGCGCGGCCCAGGTCGATCGTCGTAATCGGCTCTCCGGCGACGGTAGCAACTGCCTCGGTGGTAGCTGGCTCCGACGGGATCTTGGCCTGGGGTAGCGCGAGCGGCGCCTCTTTTGAACAGCCCACAATCAGGGAGGCGACGGCGGCAACCGCGAGCACTAAGCGCGGTCGACGGCGAGCGACCAGATTGGATTGTCTGTGAATAACTTGAGATGCCACCACGAATCCCCCCAATTGCATCTTCACTCCGTCAAAAGCGGAGACGTCAGTGCGACCGTTGACGAGCAGCGATGCGGTGGCGACATCGAGGCATTGCCTCATCAAGTGCCCCACGTTGAGGGATTTGGGCGACGAGGAATACCGCGTCGAATGCGGCATGAACGACATTTAGCCCGTAACATCGCGGCGCGGCCATCGGCTTGTCGGATCTGGGTTCGAGCAGCAAGCGTGCAGCAATGCCGGCAGGCGGTCTCCCTAAACTCGGGCTGGCAACACTCGACCGTGAACGCTCATTGGACGCTGCGCACTGCGCGGACGTACAGGCCGCAACCTTTCTTGCACCCCCCAGCTAGCGCGCTGTTTCCGGTCGTGACGCCTCCATCTACGAAGATGACCGCGTATGCGTCCGCTATATCGCTGCCGAAGCCGACGTAGGCATTGTACGTCGTCGACGTCCAATGCAGCCACGATCGGGTGCAGCTGCACGTCAGAGAAGAGCAGCTTGCGACGCAGCCGTTGTTAAAGATGGGGGCGATGGCGGGGTCTACCTGACCGTAATGAAGGATGCTCTGCAGCTCTTTGACGTTGGGGATGCGCCAGTCGGTGTGACCCGCGAAGCCGCTGCCGGCATTCAGAGTCGCCAAGAACGTGCTCACCATCGTGCCGTTCATCGTGAACGGCGGTGAGGTCATGCCCCAGGTGTAGGTATTGTCTTTGTCGTGAATGCCGCCGGAATCGTCCTTCTTCTCCCACATCAGGCCGGTGACGTTGTCGGTGATCGTTCCGTCGCCGTTGTCGGTATACGAATGCTCGCCGGCCTGTACGTCACCGTCTGACCCGGCACCGTAGGACGTGGTCTGGCCGCTACGCGGAAAGCCGAGCGGCGATGTGCCGGTGATGCCGAAGATCTCGACGCCGCTCTTAATGTTGCCTGCGTTCAGGTCAGCATCGCCTGCAACAGAGCCGGTCCCGTCATGGTAGCCCTCCGCGATCGACTGCGCAGAGGTGGTGGGCGTCACGTGCACTGCGCCTTGGTCCGGCATCGTGCCGGTGATGCCCAGGCCGGCGCCGCTGGAGAAGGTTTTGCCGGCTCGCACGTTGGCGGCGCTTGCGTCGCCAGCATGGCATGTCCCCAGACCCGTGCTGCAAGTAGCGTAATTCGCGCTGCATGTTGCCAGGCTGGTGCTGCAGGTTGCGTAATTGCTGTGGCACGCACTCACATTGCTGTCGCAGGTGAGCGGATCATCGATCAGCGGATTTCCCGCCAGGGCCTCGGCAATCGCGCTGTTGCAGGCGTTGACGAAATCGCGAATTGAGGTTTCGTCCGCAGTCGTAGGGCAAGTCGCCTCGGCACTCGCCGCCGCCTGCTCGAGCTTGTACCACTTGCTATTGAACTTGGTCGCGCACTTGGCGAGCGCCTCCGCATATGCGGTCGCATCCGACGTAGCGATGAGCTTCTTCTCGGCTTTGGCGACACACGCGGAGAACTTGCCTGCGGTTTCGTTCTTGCCGCCCTGGCACTTTTGTTCGGGGGTCGCCGCTGCGAACGCGGTCGCGGCTAGCAGCGAGGCTGCCGCGGCCCAAAAAAGTTGCTTCATCCACTTCATCAGATCCCCCATCGTGCTTTTGTTGTGCCGTGAATGCGCCCCTCGTCGGTAGCCGTTCGATTGGTGGCCGCTACCGATTCGTGAGAACCGCCGAGAATCCGAATCACCCAAGCACCGACGGATTAAGTGGTGCGGTCGGGCTGTTTCGCCTCCGCTTTGTCGACAGGCCGGTCTCCCGCCGTAGTGCGCTGATGTGGTCGGGCGTTCAGAGAACATCACAAGCCGCCGCGAACGGCGCGGACGCGGAATGCGCTGCTTTTCACGCTCACCCCACCGTCGCCGTAGTAAAAGAAAACGCTCCAGGCGAAGTCCTGGCCGCCGCGATCCGTGGTCGATGACCAGTGGTTGTCGGGTGCCGTGCAGCTACACGCGGCGGAGGTCACATCGGTGCAGCCGGTGCATGTGGCGGGTTTGTGGAAGGCTACGTCGACGGTTGGGCCGGGAGCCGGGCTTTCGTAGTCGACCAGGCTCAGTAGTTCTTTGGCATTGGGCACACGCCAATCGGTATACCCTGCGAACCCGGTGCCGGAATTTAGATTCACAAGAAACGACGTCACCATCGTCCCATCCATCATGTACGGCGGTGAGGTCATGCCCCAGGTGTAGACGTTGTCTTTGTCGTGGATGCCGCCGGAATCGTCCTTCTTCTCCCACATCAAACCGGTGACGTTGTCGGTGATCGTTCCGTCGCCGTTATCGGTGTACGAATGCTCGCCGGCCTGTATGTCACCGTCCGACCCGGCCCCATAGGAGGTGGTCTGACCGCTCCGGGGGAAGCCAAGCGGCGATGTGCCGGTGACGCCGAACACCTCGACACCGCTCTTTATGTTTCCCGACGTCAGATCGGCGTCGCCTGCGACAGTGCCCGAGCCGTTATGGTACCCCGCTGCGATCGACTGCGCCGCGGCGCCAGGAGTAATCTCGACTGCACCACGGTCTGCCATGGTGCCGGAGATTCCTAGGCCGGCGCTGCTTGAGAAGGTTCTCCCGGCAAGTACTTGCGTGGCGGTTGCGTCGCCCGCGCTGCAGGTCCCAAGGCTGCTACTGCAACTCGCGTGGTTGGCGCTGCACGCTCCCAGAGTGGTGCTGCAGGTTGCGTAATCGCTGTTGCATACGCTCACAGTGCTTTCGCAAGTGAGCGGATCATCGACGAGCGGGTTTCCCGCCAGCGCGTCTGCAATAGCCCCGTTGCAGGCTTCGAGAAAGCTCCGGATCGATGTCTCGTCGGCGATGGTCGGGCAAATAACCCCAGCGCTCGCTGCTGCCTGTTCGAGCTTGTACCATTTGCTGGTGAACTTGGTGGCGCATTTCGCCAGCGCTTCCGAGTAGAGTACCGCGTCACCGCCGGTAACAAGCTTCTTCTCCGCCTTGGCCACACACGCGGCGAACTTCCCCGCCGCTTCGTTCTTCCCGCCCTGACACTTCTGCTCCGGCGTCGTCGCCGCGATCGCCGTAGCCGCGAGCAGCAATCCCGCCGCAATGACAAAGAGTTGCTTCATGAATCCCCCAGTTCAATTAGGAAGTGCGCCGGTAGATCCGCGCCCTCAATGGCGACGCTCTTACTTCGACCTGCGCCGCCAACCTATAGAGCAAATGGACTAATTTCTTGTGTTTTCGTCTTTCGCCTTTGCGTCTTCGCGACAGACTCAACTGCGCGCTGGCGGAGGCACGGGATGGATTGCAGCTCACCTCGCGGAACCCCTCCGACCTCCCCCTTGTCTCCTCCTTAAAAGAAAGGGGTGGTAAACTTTTAAGACTGCCATACCAGGCGGGCCAGCGCGGATTGGCGCTTCACTCCGGTCTTGCCGAAGATGCTGCGCAGGTGGGCACGGACGGTGTAGACGCTGACGAATTGCTCGGCCGCGATCTCGCGCGGCGATTGGCCCTGGGCAATGCCGAGCGCCACCCGCAGCTCGGCTCGGCTCAGTCCGTAGCGGCGGCGCAAGGCCTCGCCGTCGATCTCCCTCCGCGGCTGGTGATCGTTGCTGCTGGCTGCGGCGATGCTGCTCATATTGTTCCCGCGACCCTCATCATCGCCAGTCCAACGCAACGGCGGTGCCATTTGACGGCGCCACCAGCGCGTGGTCGCGTCTGCGATCGCAGGTCGGGAGTGTTCAGCGCGCTGAACAGCGACTGACATTGTGCGTGAACAGTCGACCTAACCCGTGGGCGACCTTGCGCGCACCAACTCCTTGACTGGATCTGCGGCGCTGGCCTATGCGGCAAGCTCGGTCGCGATCCACTCGCGCTCGACAAGGAGGGCTCTGATGGTCACCAGAATGTCATGCGCGTTGCGATCGATTCTTGCCTTGCTCGTTTTGACCGCCGCTCCCGCTGCTGGGCTGCGACCGGATCGGCCCTCGGATACAGGCATCACGTCAGCCGACGGCTTGAGCCGTCAACTTGTCGTGGTCATGGAACCTCTTTTCGATTCGGAGCCGTCGTTCACCGCGGTTGCCGCCGGCGCCTTTTGCACCGCCGGCACTGCCGAGCTCGAGGTGAACCTCGAGGCCCTCTTCACCCAGCCTGACCTGATCAAAATGTCGGCAAAGTCGGCGAAGTCAAAGCAGAGCGCCTACCTCCACGTCAGACTCTCCTACGGCGGCACAGACGTCCCCTTTATTACTACCGGCTATGCGCAGGTCGCCTCCTGCAAAGGCTCGTGGTCGTTGGCCGACAAGGACAAGGACCTCGACTACCTCGAGGGCTTGGATGTCGGCGGCTTCAGCATTCAGTGCGGCAACGACATGCCGGCCGCGTTGGGCCTCGACGAGCCGACCTCAGCGGCCGTGCTCGCCGCCTTCGGCGGCAAGATCCGCTGCTCGGGCAAGAAGATGCCGACCGGCTTGGGCTGCTTCCGCGGCGATACGATGGTCGCCACCGAAGCGGGGCTGCGTCCGATCCGCGAGATCAAAGTCGGCGAGCGGGTGTGGTCGTTTGACGAAAAGAGCGGCCTTCGCAAGCTGGCCAAGGTGACCGAGACCTATGTCCGACCAGCGCGGCAGCTGCGCCGCCTACAGATCGGACGCGATACGCTGCACCTCACGGACTCCCACCCGATTTGGATCGAGGGCAAAGGTTGGCTCCGAGCCAACGCGGTTGCGGCGGGCGACATTGCTCGTACCGATGACGGCCAGCAACTAGCGGTGATCGGCAACGAGCCGAGCGATGCCAACACCTTCTTCGCCGGCTACGACCGCGGTGCCGATCTGGTCGCCGCAGCGCAAAAGCCGCTGTACGCAGTGCAAAAGGCCGCGTTCAGCACCAAAGACGGCGCCAGCGCGGGCGCGGTCTACAACATCGAGGTCGAGGGCAGCCACAACTACTACGTCGGCGCTCAGAGGATTCTGGTTCACAACAAGTAGCGGGGAGATCCTCCTGCCCCTCCTTAGAAAGGAAGGGGATGGGGGATAGGTTCGGATTGGAGGTGGGCTGCGGCTGTGGCGACGGCTTGCTGGGTCGCTGCGGTGGGTTGCAGGCGATGCAGGTCTAGCGCGGCACGCAGTTGCCACAGGCGGGTGCCTTGCTGGCGGGATAGCTCGAGCGCCTGCTGCAAGATCGCCGCGACCTCCTTCTTCGGCGCGCCCGCTCTACGCCGGCACTCCGCGCCGAGGCGCAGGGTCTCGGCGGCGAAGACGTGCTCGTCGGTCTCCTCGGCGTAGGCTGCGCCGCGATCGAGCCCTGCTCGCGCGCCCTCGATGTCACCGGCGAGCAGGCAGGCTTCAGCGTGGAGGTTGCAATACATCGTCGTCGCGATCTTCGCTCCGGTGCCGCTCCACAGATCTAGGCCGTGGCGCAGCTCGGCCAAGCCCTCCTCGATGTACCCGATTTGCGCCCGCGCGTGCCCGCGGAAGATTCGCGCGACGCCGCCCCAGAAGGGAAAGTCGTAGTTGTCGGCGACGTCGATCGCTTCGTCGGCGCGCGCGATCGCCTCCTGCCATCGCCCCATCGTGCTCTCGTACGCGGCGGCCCAGGTCGCCGCGTACGCCAGATTGAAGGGATGGCGCAGCTCCCGCGCCATCGCCATGGCGCGCTCGACCGCTTCGCCGGCTTGTCTCAGCAGGCCGCTGGCAAACGACGCCGCGGCTCGCTGCGAGTAGAGCATCACGCCGAGGTCCGCCCACAGCGCCGGGCGGTCGTCGGCGGCAGGTGCCGGCAGGGTGAACACCTCGTACGCCGCGATCGCAGCGTCCGACAGCGCCAGCGCTTCCGCCAACTTCCCTTGATAGAGCCGCACCTGGCTGAGCGGATTGCGCAGCTGAGCAAGGATCGGCTCGGGAAAGCCGATGCGCTCGGCGACCGCGGTCATCGCCAGCGCCAGCTGCTCGCTGGCGGCGAGGTTGCCGCGGGTCTGTTCGCAGACGGCGAGCGCGCCGAGACAGGCGAGCTCGCGCATCGAGTTGTCGAGTTGGCGCGCCAGCTCGAGCGCCGGCCGATAATTGTCGAGCACTTCCTGAGAGCCATGCCCGGCGGCGGCCAGCACCAGCGGGCCGCGGCTCATCAATATATCGAGCCGGCGCTGCGCTCGGTTGCCATCGTCCGCGCTCAAAGAGAGCAGCATCAGTGCGCGATCGAGGTGAAGCACCGCTTCGCGATTCGCACCGCGCCCGGCCGCTGTGGCGGCGGCGCGGTCGTAGAGCTCAATCGCGTCGGCGTATGCCGCGCCGCGCTCGAAGTGCGAGGCGAGCTCGGCGGCAATCTCTCCGGCACGCCCTTGCCACCCGGCACGCAGCGCCTCGGCAATGGCGCGATGCCAGCGCTGGCGACGGCTGACCTCGATGCGGTCGTAGAGAGCTTGCCGGTAGAGCGAATGACGGAAACAGTAGCGACCGCCCAACTGCGGCAAGCCGACCCCTTCGTCATCATGCACGGCCAAGAACCCGTGCCGCCGGCAGAGCGCGCTGCAATGTCGCTCGACTTCCTCACGATCGAGCCCGAGTGCCGCGGCGACACCGGCCGACCAGAACTGCACCCCGGCGACCGAAGCTGCCTCGAGCACCTCGCGTTCGGCGGGCGTAAAGGCATCGGCGCGCTGCTCGATGGTCGCGCGCAAGGTCGGCGGGACGTGCTCGGCGATATCCGCCGTCTGCTGCAACTCGCCGGCATTGGCGTCGACGACCAGCAGTCCATCCTCGAGCAGATGATCGACGAGGCGCGCGACGAACAGCGGATTGCCCTCGGTGCGAGCGTAAACGAGCTCGGCGAACCCCGCCGGCAGAGCGAGTCCGGCAAACCGCTGCGCCAGATAGACATCGATCGCCTCGCGGCGCAGCGG
>DASPMH010000014.1:0-8089 GCA_035627175.1 Terriglobales bacterium
TGCGATCGACACCACCGACGATCTGTCCTTCCACATGCTCGGCATGCACGGCACCGCCTACGCCAACTACGCCGTCGAGGACTGCGACTTCCTCTTCGCCGTCGGGGCTCGCTTCGACGATCGCGTCGCCGGCAAGGTCAAGGAGTTCGCTCCCAACGCCAAGATCGCCCATCTCGACATCGACGCCTCCGAGATCGGCAAGGTCAAGAATTTCGATTGGGCCTTCGTCGCCGACGCCCGCAGCGGGCTGCAACAGCTGCTCAAGACAGGTAAGGCGCGCAATCTGCGCAAAGACTTCAGCAAGTGGCAGTCGCATCTGCGCGAGCTGCGCAAGAACCATCCGCTCAACTGGAACCGCGACTCCAAGCTGATCCAGGCCGAGTACGTGCTGGCTCAGCTCAACGAGATCACCAAGGGCGAGGCGATCGTCGCCACCGGCGTCGGCCAGCATCAGATGTGGGCGGCGCAGTACATCGACTTCCGCAACCCGCGCAGCTGGCTGACCTCGGGCAGCATGGGCACCATGGGCTTCGGCCTGCCGGCCGCGATCGGCGCCCAGCTCGCCAATCCCGGCAAGCTGGTGATCGACGTTGACGGCGACGGCAGCATCCGTATGAATCTCGGCGAGCTCGAGACGCTGACCACCTATGACGTTCCGGTCAAGGTGCTGCTGCTCAACAACTACGGCGACGGCATGGTGCGGCAGTGGCAGGATCTGTTCTACCAGAACCGCTACTCGGGCTCGGACAAGAGCCTGCACCGCAAGGATTTCATCAAAGCCGCCGAGGCCGACGGTTTCGGCTTCGCCAAGCGCGTCACCGAAATCCCCAAGGTGCGGCCGGTGCTGGAAGAATTCGTCCGCTACAACGGTCCAGCCTTCCTCGAGGTGATCGTCGACCAGACCGCCCACGTCTATCCGATGATCGGTCCGGGCATGGGCTACAAGGAGATGATCACCGGCAAGTACATCGCCAGCCGCGATGCCCGCGACATCACTACCGAGGAGCCTGAGGGATACTTTTAGTCGTGCAGCGGTGAAGCGGGGGCGGATAGATATGGCGGCGCTCGTCTGCCGAGCTTCGCTGTGCCCCCTGCTGCTGCTGGCGCTGCTCGCCGCTTGCGGCGACGGATCGTCCGGCGACAGCGAACGGGTAGGGCAACCGGTTCGCTTTCAGCCGGCGGCGAGCGGTGTGACCGCTTTCGGCGATGTCCCTTGGCCGAGCGATCTCCACCGCGACGACAGCGGCGCGATCACCGCGATCAGCGGGCTCGACCGGCTGGTCTCTCAGCCCGCAGTGATCGAGCGCGGTCTCACCGGCAGCGACGGCTTCGGCCGCGCCAGCGGCGGGTTGTTCTTCGTCGACGCAGAGGTCGATGCGGCGAGCTTGCCGCGTCAGCTCGCCGAAGCCGAACAGGACGATGCGGCGGTGCTGCTGGTCGACCTCGACGATACGGCCGACGAGATCGGCCGGCGCTATCCGGTGCTCGCCAGGCCCTTACCATCGCTCGGCTGTATCTCGGCGATTCCATTTCCCGGTGTGGTCTTGCGGCCCGGCGCTCGCCACGCGCTGGTGCTGACCGTGCGGGCGCGCGCCGCCACCGGCGAGTCGCTGGTCGCCGATGACGAGCTGGCGCGGATCGCCACGCTGTCCGCTGACGAGCGAATCAGCCGCGTCGAGCGACTCTATGGCGATGCCTTGGATCGATTGGTCGCGTATGGTGCCGTACGTCGCAAGCGCGAGGTGGCCGGGCTGGCGGTGTTCACCACTTCGGCGCGGGTCGGCGAGATGGCGGGTCTGCGCCAGCGCTTGCGCCAGTTGCCGGAGCCGCAGCTCCTTTTCGATCCGGCGGCCGCGGCACCCTACACCACAGCTATCTTCGGCATCGCCGGCGCGCCGACGCTCGATCAATGGCTCGGCTTTCCCGAGCGCGACGAGCACGGCCGCGAATGGCCGGGCAGCGACAACCCCGGCGGCATCGCCCACGACTCGATCGCGGTGATCGCCAGCGGCGCGATGGTTGCGCCGAGCTTCCTCGACCGCAGCAGCGGCCATTTCGAGAGCGATGCCAGCGGCGCCGTCGTCCTGGCCAATGCCACGGCCAAGATCCCGGTGACGCTGATGCTGCCGCGCTCAGCGGCACCGGCGGCCGGGTATCCGGTCGTCATCCATGGACACGGCCTGAGCAACCACCGCGGCAGCCTGCTCGGCATCGCCAACGAGCTGGCTCGCGCCGGCTTCGCGATGATCGCGATCGACGACGTGCAACACGGCGCGCGCCAGGGCATCCGCGACAACGGCAACAATTACGGCGGCGTGTACCGCGGCCCGGACGGCATTCCCGACGCCTTCGGTCTGCCGATCGCCTTCTTCGCCGGCTTCGGCGACTTTCTCGCCATCCGCGACAACTTCCGCCAGAGCGTGCTCGACCACAGCAGTGTCGTCCGGCTGATCCAGAACCCGGAGCTCGATCTCACGCCGCTGACCGAGGCGGCGGGGGGCGTCACTCCGCGCCTCGACGGCGAGCGCATCTTTTGGAGCGGCGGCTCGCTCGGCGGCATGATGGGCACCATGGTCAGTGCGGTGGAGCCGGAGATCGATGCCGCGGCCTTACAGGTTCCCGGCGGCAATTTTATGCAGCTGATCACCACCAACTCGGCAGAGGTCGCGCCGCTGGTGAGCACCATCGCGCGGACCCTGCTCGGCATCCGCGGCGATGAGGTGATCGACGAGTTCCATCCGGTCGCCAATGTTCTCGCCATCATCACCGAACCGGGCGATCCGATCGCCTACGCCCCGCATGTCTTGCACAACCCGTCGCTGTCGGGTCGCGGTGAAATCGACGTACTGCTCACCTACGCCGTCGGCGACGAGGTGATGCCGAACGTCGCCACCATCGCGCTGATCCGCGCGCTCGGCCTCGAGCTGGCGACGCCGCATCTACACGACCTCGACGGTGTCGAGCTCGCCGATTCGCCGGTGGTCGACAATCTTCCCGGCGGCCAAACCGCGGCGGCGGTGCAGTATCTGCCGGCGAATCACAATCTCGGCTACTCGCGCTTCGACACCCGCCGCTTCGAGCCGGGCGTGCCTCACCCCGGGCCCGAGCGTTTCCCACTGCTGCCCGAGCCGCTGCGCTTCGAGCAGCCGGTGCGCGAGCATGCCGACCAGCTCGTCGGCTTCTTCACTTCGATCATCACCGGCGGTCCGGCTCACATCGAAGTCACGGCTCCTCCCCACGCCAGCGGCGAATGACGCTTCTTCGATGAGCGACGAAATCACAGCCGCGGTTTGGGGAGAGGGTCGGCGTAATCTCACCGTCGGGCTGCTGCTGACCGTGTCGATGGCGGCGTTCGAAGCTCTCGCGGTAGCGACGGTGCTGCCGGCGGTGGTCAGCGAGATCGGCGGCCTCGACTGGTATGGCTGGGTCTTCAGCGCTTTCATGCTCGCCAACCTCCTCTCGATCACGGCGGCCGGTCAAGCGGCGGATCGTCGCGGTGTCGCTGTGCCGTTCGTCGCCGGCAGCGGCTTGTTCGTCCTCGGCCTGATCGGCGCCGGCACGGCGCAGTCGATGCCTTGGCTGGTGATCAGCCGAGTGGCGCAAGGACTCGGTGCCGGCGCGATCTCAGCCGTAGCCTACGTCGCCATCGCCCTCGGTTATCCCGCCGCGGCACGGCCTCGTCTGATGGCGATGCTGTCGAGCGCGTGGGTGGTGCCGGGTCTGATCGGTCCGGCGCTGGCCGGCTTCGTCGCCGATCACCTGCATTGGCGATGGGTCTTCCTCGGTCTGGCGCCGCCGACGCTGATCGCCTCGGCGCTTGCCGTTCCTTCGCTGCGCCGCCTGCAACGCCCGGCCACAGCGACTCCCAGCGAGGGGCAGACCCTCGCTTCGTTGCGGCTCGCCATCGGTGCAGCGGCGATGATGTTCGGACTGAGCCTCGGCGAGCTGGCGATTGCCTTACCCGCTACGGTCCTCGGCGGGGCGCTGGGCTTGCCGGCATTGCGCCAACTGTTGCCGTTGGGAACGCTGCGCGCCGCCCCCGGATTGCCCGCGGCGGTGGCCTGCGTCGGCCTGCTCGGTTTCGCTTTCTTCGCGGCGGAGGCCTTCCTGCCGCTCTCGCTGACCGAGGTGCGCGGGCAGACGGCGACGGCGTCCGGCCTTGCCCTGACCGCGGCGACGGTGACGTGGACGGCAGGGGCATGGACCCAAGCGCATCTGGCGACCCGCGCCGGCGGACGTGTCATCGTTCGCGCCGGTCTGTTGTTGATCATCGTCGGAGTCAGCGGAATTGCGCTGGCGACGCTGACGCCGGTGGCGATCGCCTTGGCGGTGCTTGCGTGGGGTATCGCCGGTCTCGGCATGGGGCTCGGCTACTCCGCTGCGACACTGGCAGTGCTGGAGCAGGCCGCGCCGGGACAGGAAGGATCGGCTTCCGCCGCCGCCCAGCTGGCGAACGTTCTCGGCACGGCCTTGGGTACCGGCATTGGCGGCACCATCGTCGCTGCTGCTACCACCCATCTCGCTTCTGCCGTCGCTCTCGTCGACTTGACCGCGATCGCCGCTGCCAGCGTCGCCGTGGTCGCCGCCGGTCGACTGCCTGCGCTGGCTCGATGAAGGCTGGCTCCCATCCATCTCTTACTTTGCTTAAGGTGAACCTCTGATGTCGCTACGCGATCACTTTGTACCTGCTTGGCGCCACAGCGATGCGGAGGTGCGCGCCGCGGCGGTGCGCCAGCTCGGCAGCGAAGCCGAGGATGCCCTCGCCGCGGTCAGCCAGCACGACGACGATCCCCGCATCCGCCGGATCGCCGTCAAGAAGTTGGCAAATACGGACCTGTTGCAACAGATCGCTGCGAGCGATGCCGACGGCGAGACTCGCCAACTGGCCGAGCAGCGCAGGCAAGATCTCCTGGTCGAGCGGGCAGTCTCGTCGGCGTCGGCCGAGGAATGCCTCCGCGCCCTGGAGCAGCTACAGCGACCGGCGGATCTGGTGCGGGTTGCCAGCAGCGCCGCCGCTCCGCAGGTGCGGAGCGCCGCGCTGGCGCGAGTGAGCGAGGAGCCGGCGCTCGCCGACATCGTCCGCCGAACCAGCGACAGTGACATCGGCGCTGCCGCCTTGGCGCGGATTCACGATCGCCAGCTGCTGCGCCGGATCGCGGCAGGATCGGGCGGAGGACTGGGACTGGCAGCCGTCGAACGCATCGACGAGCCGGAAACGTTGCACTCTCTGGCGGAGGATAGTCAGGTCGCCAAGCCGGTCCGCAAACGGGCTCGCGAGCGGCTGATGGCGGTAGCCGGCGAGGATCACCCGCTGCGAGTGGCGCAACGGCGCGACCGCCTGACCCAGCTGTGCATTGCCGTCGAGCGGCTCAATGCGAGGGATGCGGACGCAGCTGCTGACGCCTTGCACGACCTCGAGCAGCAATGGCGCGAGCTCGCCGGGCAGAGTGAAGGCGACGCCGATCTCGGCACTCGCTTCCGTGTCGCCTGCGCGGCGTTGGCAGAGGACATCCAACGCGCGCGCCAGCGAGCGCTGGAGCAGAGCCGGCGTCTCGGCGCGCGCCAACACAGCCGCAGCCGGCGGCAAGAGCTCTGTGAGCTGGTCGAAGGACTCGACGGCGCCGAGCTGCCGGAGAAGCTCGCTGCGGCGAAAGCGGCGTGGAGCGAGCTGCCGCCGGATCCCGAATGCCACGACCTGGCGACGCGTTTCGGTTTGGCAGTCGAGCGTTGTGAGCAGCGCTACCAGCGCTGGCAGGCACGCGAGGGCTTCCACGCCAGGATCGTCGCTCTGGTCGAGCAGGCCGAGCAGCTGGTGGTCGACGCTGGTGAGCCGGCGGCGGCACTGCGGAGGTGGAGCAAGCTGGAGAAGCGTTGGGCCGAGATCGAAGTGTCGCCGGAGGCGAGCAAATGGCTTGCTGACGAGCGCCTGCTGCAGCGCCGCTTCGCCGCGGCCGGCGAAGCGCTGCAGGATCAGCAGCGACGCGCCGAGGCGGAGCAGGAGCGCCAGGAACGCGAGGCGCGGGCTCGCATCACTGCCACCTGCGAACGTTTGGAGCAGCTCGATCGTTCGGAAAGCATCGGTGTCGCTGCTGCCAATCGCGCTCTGCGCAGCGCGGCTGAGGCGCTCGGGCTGCTGAAGAAGCTGCCGCCGGCGACGCGCCAAGGGTTGCGCGAGCGTCTGCTGGCGGCACAGGCCTCTCTCGAGCAGAAAGTCGAGCAGCTCGCCAAGGCCGAGGAATGGAAGCGCTGGGCCAATGCCGAGGTCCAGCAGCAACTGATCGAGAGGGCGGAAGCGCTGCTCGCCGCGGACGACCCGCAGGCGATCCTCAAGCAGCTCGGCCCCCTCGAGCAGGAGTGGCAACGCTTCGCTACTGCGCCACGCGAGCAGTCGCAGGCGCTCTGGCAGCGCTTCCGCGCCGCCCGCGAAGGCTTGCGCCAAAAGCGCACCACCTATCTGCGTGACAATCTCGCCCGCAAGGAAGCGCTGTGCGCCGCGGCCGAGAAGCTCGCCGATTCGACCGAGTGGAACGCGACGGCGCAGGCGCTGCAGGAGATGCAGGCCGAGTGGAAGCAGATCGGCCCGGTACCGCAGAAGCTCTCCGCCGCGCTGTTCGAGCGATTTCGCGGCGCGGCAAATCAATTCTTCGAGCGGCGCAAGGCCCATCTGGCGGTGCGCAAGGAACAACGCCAGGAGCGTCTCGGCGAGATGCAGGCGCTGTGTCAGCAAGCCGAGAGTCTGGCCGAATCGAGCGAGTGGGAGGCAGCGCTGGCGGAGATCCGCAAGCTGCAAGCTTCTGCCCGGCAGCTGTGGCCACGTCCGGTACCCGGCAAGGACCGGCAGTCCGAGGCTCTTCGCGAGCGCGTGCGGACGGCGTTCGACCGCTTCTTCGAGCGCTACCGCCGCCGTGACGAAATCGCCGCCGCTGGGCAACTAGCCGAGGCGGAGAAGGTCCTGGTCGACCTCGAAGCATTGCGCACGGCGGTGCTCGCCGGAGAGGAGGCGAGTGGCGAAACGTTGCGCGACCGGCTCGGCGAGGCGCTGCAGCGCTGGCTGGCGGTGACCGGGACCATCCCGGAGAGCGCCGCCTTGGCAACCCGGGTGCAGGCGGCGTGCGATGCGATTGCAGAGGCTTGGCAAGAGGGGTTCGGCGAGGCCTTGCCGGACGTCGACGCCGGCATCAAGCCACGCGAGAAGGTTTGTGCGCGGCTGGAGCGGCTGATCGAGTCGGTGAGCCAGATCGAAGTTCCCGCCGGCGATCTCGCCGAGCGGCTGCGCTTGGCGATCGCGGCGCGAACGATCGGAGGGGGCGCGTTGCCACCGCACCAGCAGGCGAAGCGCGACGCCGCAGCCGAGGCGGAGAAGCTGCAAGCCAAGTGGCAGCGGCTAGGTCCGGTCGTCGGCAAGCGCGCCCGCGAGCTAGCCGAGCGCTACGCAGCCGCCCAGAAGGAGCTCGCCAAGCGACTGCAACCTTGAGCGAGCTCGGCGGGACTGCCCCCTTTGGGAAAGTTTGGGAAAGGGGCGGCGGGCAAAAAAAAATCCCGAGAGCTTGCTGCGGCGGATTCGCCGCCCCGCGGGCGATGATCGCGGGAGCTCTCGGGACCGATGGCGCCTGGGTCTCCAGGCAGTCCCATCTCAGCGATGGCGCGATGCTCGCGCGCGACACCCGCTCTGCCGCGGCGCTGGCGACCGGTTAACTCCCGGCGATGATCGCCGGCCAGGTCGTGCGCTCGCAGCTGCGCTGCGTCGATCGCCAGACAGTTGTGACCTAGAGGGTCACCACCTCACAGATCGCCTTGGAAAATAGACTCACTGGATCACCTCCTTTTCCCGGCGCACCACATACGCAGGTCCCATCACCTGCACCGGCGCTCCGACCGCCCAACTGCCGGCCGCCGACCCGGATCACCACCACCATCTCCCTACGAGAGGGCAGCAACTACGGAAGCCTGTGTCGCTTCGATCCAGATGACGGCAAAGGTACCATCGCGAAACGGCTGTTGCTAGATCATTCCACGCCCGTCCAAGCATCGCCGCAAAGAATTTTGGTCCACGGTGTAGCTGCGCTCGGCAGAGCGCGGCGGCTCGGCT
>DASPMH010000015.1:0-2088 GCA_035627175.1 Terriglobales bacterium
CAGAGGAAGGCACTGGCGGCGGTACAGGAGTAGGAAACGTCGCACAGTGCAACCAGGTCGATACGCCCGCGACGGTGCCGGCGGAACATCGCGGCCAACGGTACCCCTCCGCTCGAGGTGGCACGACGCAAGGTGCGCCGCATGTCGAGTAGATGACGTTTGCTGGGTTGCATACGGCGCCGGCGATGAGCCCAGAGGCGCTGCGCCAGGGATTCGGCGAGCAGGGCACATTCGTCCACATCGTCCGGCGTCATTGCCCGAAACGGCTTCGCTAGCGCACTCCGCCGTCGGGCCAGTTTTTCGCCGGCCCTTGCCGTGCCGTCCTGCGGCGCGTCCTCGCCTCGTTGCTGTGACGGCTCTTCTTCTCGACGTTGAGTTGGTCGAGGTGCGGGCGCAACGTCTTCGGCTGTGCCGCTCCCCGAGCCGTTCCCCGGCTCGTCCCGGTTTTTCTGCCGCGCCGCCTTGCCACCCTTTGCGACGGCGAGTGGGAAGAAGGAGTCGAACAGTCGATCGAACGTCGGGCGATCTGCTTCATCTTTGATGACGCTCGTAGCGAGCGCGGCGCGGAGAATATCGCGCTCGATGCCGGCAACGGCGACGGCTTCGAGCGCATCGATCGCTTCGGCGGTGCTGATGCGAATCTCGGCTTGTCTCAGCGCATCGAGCAAGGCAGCGATTCGCCGTTTCATCCCGGTCGAATCGCTAGGTCAGCGGGTGCTGGCGCTGAGCAATGAGGCTACTTTGCCGCTCGCCTTGATGAGATCCTCTTCGTGTTTGAGCAGAACGTTGAGGGTGTCACGAACGACGCTGGCATCGAGCTCGCGAATGCCGAGGGCGCACAGGGAGCGGGCCCAATCGAGACTCTCGGCGATGCTCGGCGCCTTGCGCAGGTCGAGCTTGCGAAGCTGACCGACGAAACAGGCCACCTGCAGGCGCAGCCGCTCGTCGAGCTGCGGCACCTTGAGATCGATGATCTGCCGTTCGATCTCGGTGCCGGGAAAGTCGAGATACAGATAGAGACAGCGGCGTTTCAATGCTTCGGAAAGATCGCGGCTGCGGTTCGAGGTCAGCACTACCACCGGGCGGTGGCGCGCCGCGATCGTGCCGAGCTCCGGCACAGTCACCTGGAAGTCACTGAGGATCTCGAGCAGGAAGGCTTCGAGCTCTTCGTCGGCTTTGTCGATCTCATCGATCAACAGCACCGCCTTGCGGCTGGCGGTGATGGCGCGCAGCAGCGGACGCTCGAGCAGGTAGTCGGGCCCGAAGATGTCGTGGGCCACTTCGCTCCATTGACGCTCTTGCTGGCGGTCGGCCTGAATGCGCAGCAGCTGTTTTTGATAGTTCCACTCGTAGAGCGCTTTAGCCTCATCGAGGCCTTCGTAGCATTGCAGCCGAATCAGGTCGGTGCCGAGCGTCGCGGCGAGCACCTTGCCGATCTCCGTCTTGCCTGCTCCCGGCGGCCCTTCGATCAACAGCGGCCGCTCCAGGCGCAGGGCGAGAAAGAGTACGGTTTCGACGTGTGCGGTGGCCAGATAGCGGGCCTGCTGCAGTCCGGTGCGCACCAGCTCGCGGGTGATCTCGACCGGCGGATTCATCCGCGGACACACGACAGCAGCGCGGCGCGGAGGCCGACATAAGTGAAGCACCGGCGCAGCGTCGCGCCTGCCGATACCTCGACCTCGATGCGCCGGTAGAGCTCGCCCAGGCATTCATAGGTGTCGATTGTAGTCAGCGCGGGCGGATCGAGGCCAAGCAACAGCACGCCTTCGACGGCGTGATCCGCGTCAGCCTCCTCGATCCACGGATAACGCCGAGGCATTTCGATGCGCCGATATCCGTGCAGTACCGCCGGCACCCGATCGAAATACGACCCGGTCAAATCTCGCACCAGCTCCGGATCGCGCAACGTGCCATAGACGAACAGCTCCATCCCCTTTTTCAGTAGCCCATCGTACGCAAGAAGTCCTCGACCCGTTCGAAGCGCAGAAATGGGTTGCGCTGCTTCTCCTCACCCATCGTTGTGCTCGGTTGGGCCGCGTAATTGTGGCCGGGGTAGAGAACGGTCTCATCGGGCAGGCGGCGCAGCTT
>DASPMH010000016.1:0-2495 GCA_035627175.1 Terriglobales bacterium
TACCGCGTCGCCGGCTCGGTGTACTGTGCCGTCGGCTACGGCCTGGCGAACATGACGATGATCGAGGGCGGCGACGGCGTCATCATCATCGATCCGCTCGAATCTACCGCCAATGCCGCCTTGGTGATGGCGGAATTCCGCCGCATCACCGACAAGCCGGTGCGAGCGCTGATCTACACCCACAACCACTACGACCACGTCATGGGCGCCGAGGCGGTGGTGTCGCCGGCGCAGGTTGCCGCCGGCGAGGTCGCGGTGATCGCCCATGCCGGCTTGATGCAGGGGCTGCTGCATCAGCTCAGCGTCGTCGGCGAAGCGGTCGGGATTCGTTCGCTCTACACCTTCGGTGCGTTTCTCGACAAAGGACCGCTCGGTTCGGTCAACGAAGGCATCGGCCCGACGCTGGTGCAGGGACCGACCGGATTCATCGCGCCGACGCGAACCTTCGAAGATCGACTGGCGGAGACCATCGCCGGGGTGAGGCTCGAGCTGATCCACATGCCGAGCGAAACCGACGACGAGATCGTCGTATGGCTGCCCGAGCTTCGGGTGCTGCAGTCGGCCGAGGTGATCCAGGGCGAGACCTATCCGAATCTCTACACCTTGCGTGGCACGACCTACCGAGATCCGGTGCAGTGGTACAAGAGCATCGATCGGCTGCGGCAGCTCGAGGCGCAATACCTGGTGCCGAGCCACGGCCGGCCGCTTTCCGGTGAGGAGCCGGTCGCGGCGCTGCTGACGGCCTATCGCGATGCGATTCAGTTCACCCACGACCAAACGGTGCGCTTGATCAACCGCGGCTACACTCCCGACGAGATCGCCGCGGCGCTGCCGGCGCTGCCGAAGCATCTCGCCGCACATCCTTGGCTGAAGGAGATCTACGGCACCGTCCGCCACTCGGCGCGCAACATCTATCACGGTTATCTCGGTTGGTTTCAGGGCGATCCGACGGCGCTGGCGCCGCTGCCGCCACGCGAGCGCGCCGAGCGCCACGTCGCGCAGATGGGCGGCCGCGACGCGGTGGTGGCGGCGGCGCAGCGTGCTTTCGACGAAGGCGATGCGCAGTGGTGCGCCGAGCTGCTGACCTATGTGATCCGCGTCAATCCCGAGGATCAGCCGGGGCGCGACCTCAAGGCCGCAGCTTTGCGCCAGCTCGGGCTGCGCCAGAGCAACATCAACTGGCGCAATTTCTATCTGACCGCAGCGCTCGAGCTCGAGCGCAACCTCGACTACGAGCGCTACGACACCGGCCGGGGGTTGGCGATCTTGTCGCGCCTGCCGCTGGTCAGTCTCCTGGAGAACATCGTCACCCGCGTCGATGCCGCCAAGATTCTCGAGGTGCGCCGGACTTTGGCGTTGCGCGTTACCGACACCGGGCAGGACTACGGCTTGGAGATCCGCCACGGCGTGGTGCAGCTGCACCAGAGGATGCCGCCGGCGCCGGACATCACCCTCTCCGGCAGCGAAGAGGTGTTGCGCGGCATCTTGCTGCGGCAGCGCTCCTTGCCGAAGGAGCTGGTGCTCGGCACGATCGAGCTGGAGGGCGGAGTGATCGCGATCGCCGCCTTCTTCGACAACTTCGATCCTCCTGCGGAAATACCGGCGGCACTAGCGGCGCGCTGAAATCCCCGCGCCGCGGGCGCGGAGGATTTCAGGAGTTCCCTCAACCTCATTCGAAGACGACAGTCTTATTCCCGTACGCCACCACCCGATCCTCGAGATGCCAGCGCACCGCCCGCGCCAGCACCATCCGCTCGACGTCGCGACCCTTGCGAACCAGATCGTCGATCGAGTCGCGGTGCGAGGCGCGCAGCACGTCCTGGTCGATGATCGGCCCCTCGTCCAGGTCGGTGGTGGCGTAGTGCGCCGTCGCGCCGATCAGCTTGACGCCGCGCTGGTAGGCTTGGTGATACGGCCGTCCGCCGATGAACGCCGGCAGGAAGGAGTGGTGGATGTTGATGATGCGGTGCGGCAGCTCGCCGATGAACTCCGCGCTGAGAATTTGCATGTAGCGCGCCATCACCACCACGCCGACGCGCTGCTCGCGCAGCAGCGCCAACTCGGCGCGCTCTTGCTCGGCCTTGTTGGCCGCGGTGATCGGCAAGACGTGGTAGGGGATGCCGTACTGCTCGGCGACCGGCCGCAACTCGTCGTGATTGCTGATGATCAGCGGGATGTCACAGGCGAGCTCGCCGTGGCGATGGCGCCAGAGCAGATCCTGCAGGCAGTGGTCGTAGCGCGAGACGAAGATCGCCATGCGCTTGCGCTGATCGGCGTAGTGCAGTGTCCACTGCATCGCGAAGCGCTGCGCCACCTCGGCGATGGCGCGCTCGAGGCTGACGCGGTCGGTGTGCATCTCCCGCAGGTCGAAGCGGATGCGCTGGAAGAATTGCGCCGCTTCCGGATCGGTGTGCTGGTCGGAGCTGAGGATGTTGACGCCGTGTCCGTAAAGGGTCTGGGCCAAGGTGGCGACGATGCCGCGGCGGTCGGGGCAG
>DASPMH010000017.1:0-4850 GCA_035627175.1 Terriglobales bacterium
AAACTGGTCGAGCTTCGCTTTGTCCAACATCGGGTCGAGCTCGGCTCTGCTGGTGCAGCTTGCGCCGCTCTGGCTGAGATCGAGCCACGGCGAGATGCCGATGCCGGCCGCCGGCAACGGCTGGCCGCGATCGCGCAACGCCAACAAGGTCGCGATCGTCAGTCCGCCGCCGGCCGAGTCGCCGCCTAGGGCGATCCTTTGTGGTGCAACGCCTTGCTCGAGCAAAGCGCCATAGGCGCGCACCGCATCGTCGACCGCGGCCGGAAAGGGATGCTCCGGGGCGAGACGATAGTCGACCGACAAGGCGCGGATCTTCCCGGCGCGCGCGATCGAGCCCACCAGACGGCGATGGGTACGAACCGAGCCGATGCAATAGCCGCCGCCGTGGAGGTAGAGCAGGACCCGTCCCGGGTCGTGCTCGGGCGGGATCACCCACTCCGCCGGCACGCCGCCGGCATCGGTCGCCGCGTAGGCGATGTCCGGCGCCAGCGGCAGGGTGGTCGTCATCATCTCCATGTTGGCGCGCCGGGTGGCGATGTCGCCCTGCAACATCGGCGTCGCCCGCAGCATTTCGATCACGGTCTGTAGTTCGGGGCTGGCCATGGCGGCTTCCTTACACACCCCGGATCGGTTTGCGAAAGCCCGCCGGCGCCATGGCACCGGAAATTGAAATTGGCGATTCTCGCATCGGTTCGGTATGGGGAGAGGATGTTGCGGTTTGCTGCTTTGCTCTTGGCAGTGGCGCTTGCGGGCGGAGCGGGCCGGGCCGCGGCCGCCGAGCCGACGAAGAAGCCGGTCGCACCGCCGTCGATCATCGTCCTCGTCGCCGATGCGCTACGTGCCGATTATCTCGGCTGCTACGGTTTCAAGGGCGAGATCTCGCCCAACGTCGACGCGCTGTGCCGTGAGGGAGTGGTCTTCGAGCACGCCTTCTCGCAAGCGCCGTGGACCAAACCGTCGGTGGCGACCCTGTTCACTTCGCTGCCTCCGCTGGCGCATCAGGTGACGACGCATCGCGGTCAGTTCGGTAAACCGCAGCCCGGCGGCGCCGCCGAGGAGGACGAGGCGGAAAGCCGAGCCGATGGCAAGGTTGCCAGTGACGTGCTCGCCGGCAGCGCCATCACCTTGGCCGAGACGATGCGGCAAGGCGGCTACGCCACCGCCGCTTTCGTCGCCAACCCGCGCATCCGCAGTGAAGTCGGCTTCGGGCAAGGCTTCGACGCCTACAACCACATCTTCGCCGCCGATGCCGATGCCGAGGCGGTGATCCTCGCCGCCCGAGCTTGGCTCGCACGCCGCCCGCTCGATCGGCCGTTCTTTCTCTATCTGCACCTGATGGACGTGCACGAGCCGTACGATGCGCCCGAGGAGGACGTCGCGGCAGTGCGCGACAGCGCCAGTCTCGGCAGCGATCGCACCCTGCAGCCGGAGCAGCTCTCGAAGGATCTGCTGCGCAGTCTGCGCGCCGCCAACCTGCACTGGGCCGATCCCGACCGGCCGGAGCATCTACAGCTACGCACCTGGCGGGCCCGCTATGCCGGCGGGGTAAGAGCCTTCGATCGGCGGCTGAAGACATTGACCGACTTTCTCGCCACCTCCGGACTCGACCGCGACACCATGCTGGTGCTGACCTCCGATCATGGCGAAGAGCTTTTCGAGCACGCCGGCTGGGGCAACGGCGCGACGCTCTGCGACCATCAGCTGCACGTGCCGCTGATCATCCGGCCGCCCGGCGGACTCAAGGCGCCGCGCCGTGTCGATGGCTTCATCGGCTTGATCGACCTGGCACCGACGCTCGCCGGCATCGGCGGGACCAAGCCCCCACCGCAGTGGAAGGGCCGCAACTTCAGCGCCCTTGTCCGAGGTACAGCTAAGGCGAACGGTCAGGACATCATCTTCGCCAGCACCGCGAAAGGAAAACCGGGACTGACGATGGCACGCACTCGCCGCTACAAGCTGGTGCGCGACCGGCAGAGCAGCAAGGAGCAGCTCTACTATCTGCCGAGCGATCCGCAGGAGCAGCGTGACGGCCGTGACCGCAATCCAGCTCTGGCCGGCGAGCTGCGCATCGCGCTCGAAGGCTATGCCAAGAAAGCCCAGGCCGCAGCTTTGAAACGGCCGGCGCAAGTCGAGATCGGCACGGCGGACGCCGAGCGCCTGCGCGAGCTCGGCTACTGACGGAGAATTGCACCGCAATGCGCCGCGTTTGGCTATTCAGCATGAACACCGAGCAGTTTTGCGCCCCGCCGCTGACCACCGCGGGGCTCAAAGCGTACTTCGTTGCGCACGGACGCACCGCGCCAGGCACTTGCATCGAGCTGGCGCACTTTCTCCAAGCCGACGAGATCGACGGCTGGCTCGGCCGCTTCGAACAATGGCTGCGCGCGAATCCCGAGGACCTCGGGCCGCGGCCGGTGTTCGGCTTCAGCTGCTACACCTGGAACGTCGCCGAGCTGCTCGAGCTGGCGCGGCAGTTGCGTCGGCTGGTGCCCGAAGCATTGCTGATCGCGGGCGGGCCGCACGTGCAGCGCACCGAGGACTTCCTCGGCGGCGACGGCTTCGACGTGATCGTCCTCGGCGAGGGCGAGATCACTTTTGGAGAGCTGCTCGACTGCGGCTCGCCGCAGGAGTGGCAGAACGTCGCCGGCTGCGCCTTTCGCCGCAATGGACTGTTGCAGCGCACGCCGGAACGGCCGCGGGTAACCGCACTCGACCAGTTCCCCTCGCCGCTCGATGTCCTGGAGCTACGCGACGACAGCGGCAAACCGCGCTATCTCCACGCCGCCTACGAGACCAGCCGCGGCTGTCCCTACCGCTGCTCCTTCTGCGAGTGGGGCACCGGGGCGATCGGTACCAAGATGTACCAATTCTCGCTGGCGCGGATCCGCTCCGATCTCGAACGTCTGGTCGAGGGCGGCATCCAGGACATCTGGTTCTGCGACTCCAACTTCGGCGCCCTGCGCGAGGACGAGGGCAAGGCCGAGATCCTGATCGATCTCAAGCGCCGCAGCGGATCGCCGCACACTTTCGCGACCTCGTGGTCGAAGAACCACAACCGCCGGGTGCAAGGGATCGTCCGCGCTCTGCATCGCGCCGGCTTGCTGTGGCACTACCATCTCGCCCTGCAGACGCTGACTCCGCTCGCGCTCGAGCTCTGTCACCGTGAGAACATGCGCGCCAACGAGTACGAGCCGGTGGTCAAGGCACTCGCCGCCGAAGGGGTGCCGGTCGCCTGCGAGCTGATCTGGGGCTTGCCCGGCGATTCGCTGGCGCAGTTCGAAACCAATCTCGAACATCTGCTGACGGTATTCCCGCGAATCAACATCTTCGGCTACACGCTGCTGCCGGGAACCGAGTTCTTCGACAAGCGCGACGAATACCGTCTCGAGACCATTCCCGTCGCCGGCTACGGCAAGGCAAAGGGCGAGTACGTCGTCGGCTGCCACACTTTCCCGCGCAGCGAAGGCGAAGAAGGCTACTTCCTGGTCACCGCCTATCTCCTGCTCGGCCGCGGCCAGCTGTTGGCGTCGACGATCCAATACCTCGCCCTCGGCCGTCGTGTCGCGGTCGGTTCGCTGCTGCGGGCGTGCTTGCGCTCGCTGCTGGCGCTCTACCCCCTGCCGCCGCACGAGGATGGCCTTCCCGAGCGCATGGCGATCTACGAGCGCCGCGCGGCGCTCTACCTCGAGCTGCTGCGGCGTGGCGACGAAGTGTACGCGGTGCTGCGGCGCGTGCTGCGCGATTGGCTGATTCGTCACGACGCCGCCGAGCTGGTCGAGCCGGCGCTGCAGGTGCTGGCGATCGATGAGGCGCTGCGACCGCGTTGCGGCGAAGCGCAGAGCGTCAGCTACGACTTCGCTTGCGACGCCCCGGCAATCGCGGCGGCGCTGCGGGCGCTCGAGTTACCCGATCCTGAGAGCTTTGCCCGCTCACGACGCGTCGACATCGCCCATCCCGGCTACGCCGGCGAGGTGCTGCTCGATCCGGACGGCGGCGAGTGGATGCGTGGCCGCTTCATGCTGCCGCAGGCGATCGCCGACGGCGGCGTCGAGCCGGCGCTGTGAGGGCTCGGTCGTAAGGCGATGGAGCCGCGTCTTGTCTGGCCAGCGCCAGGTCTGCCGGAGCTGCTCGGATGCGGTAAGGCGGAGATCTCACTGCTCGTCGACCACTACCTCGACCTCGAATCACTGCGCCACTGGGCGGCGGGGCTGGTGCTCGTCGACCATCATGGCGAACGCATCGCGCTGGCGGTCGAGCGGATCGATCCGGCTCCCGACCCCGCCGAGCTCGGACACCCCAGCGCGGCGGCGGCGCTGAGCACCTGCGGTGGCGGACCCGCTCTGGTCCGCTTGCGGCCGAGCCAGCCGATCGCTCCTCTGGCGGGGCGTACGACGCGGCTGTTCAGCGTCTGTCGCGCCGAGACGATCGTGCGCCGCAACTGTATCGCTGTGGTGGTGCCGGGCCGGCGGCTGCGCTTGGCCTTCGCCAGCGACATCCACATCGCCGAGCTGTGGGATCGCGTCTTCGCCGCCATCGAACGTCACGCCCCCGATCTGCTCGACAAAGCAGTCCATCCTTCGCGTCTGCTGAGCCAGCTGGTCGCCGAGGTCAACGCGCTGGCGGCGACGGGCGAGATCGACTTGGTGGTGTTCGGCGGCGATCTCGTCGATCACGTCTATGTTCAACCGCGTGCCGAGGTCGCCCGCGGCCGGCGCGAAACCAATCTCGAGATCTTTCTCGATTTGATCGCGCCGCTGCAGGTGCCGGCGTTCACCATTGCCGGCAATCACGACTACCGCCTCTACCCGTGGCGGCCGCGAGCTTACGGGCTCGGCTCGATCGGGCTCGAC
>DASPMH010000018.1:0-4148 GCA_035627175.1 Terriglobales bacterium
GGTCGATCCACGCGAGACCGAAACCACCCGCAGCGCCGATCGCCATCTGAAAGTTCGTCCGGGCGGGGACGTCTACCTGCTGCTCGCGCTGGCTGCGGTGATGGTCCGCGACGATCTCGTCGACGGCGACTTCCTGCGCGACCACACTTCGGGATTCGAAGCGGTCAGCGCCGCGTTGCGGCAGGTCGACGTCGCCGACATGGCATCGCGCTGTGGTCTGACGGTCGAGGAGATCGAAGCGACGGCACGAGATCTCGCGGCGGTTGCGCCGATGGCGATCCTCTACGATCTCGGTGTCGAGCAGACGCCGTTCTCGACACTCAACTCGTACTTGATTCGCCTGCTGTTGGCGCTGACCGGGAACATCGGGCGGCGCGGCGGCAACGTATTCTTCAACACCTTTCAACCACCGGTGATCGATACCGCTCGGCTATCGGAGCCGGAGCGCGCTCTGGTCTCCGGCATTCCGGCGATCCGCGCGCTCGGCAACGCCGGCATGTTCTCGCCGACGCTGGTGCCCGAGGAAGTGATGGTCGATCATCCCGAGCGGCTGCGTGCGCTGATCGTCGAGGGCGCCAATCCGCTGCTCTCCTATTCCGACAGCCAGCGCTGGCGCGAGGCCTGCGCAAAGCTCGACTTGCTGGTGGTGATCGATCCGGCGATGACGGAGACAGCGTGGCTGGCGGACTACGTGCTGCCGGCGCCGGTCGGCTACGAGAAGTGGGAGTTCGCCGCCTTCCCGCGCGCATTCCCGGAAGTGTACGTGCAGGTACGGCCGCCGGTGGTCAGTGGACCGGCTGAGGCGCTGCCTGAGCCGGAGATCTACGTCCGTTTGGCCGAAGCGATGGAGCTTTTCGGTCCGCTGCCCGACGAGCTGCGGCAGCTCGGCGCGGCTGCGCTGACCGCGGAAGGCGCGGCGCAGTATCTAGCGACGGCGCAGTCGCTGATCAGCGGCAGCGAGCAGCGCATGCTGTTCTGGAGCTATCGCGCCGTCGGCCCGCACTTGCCGGCGCCGTCGCTAGTGGCGATCTGGCTGATGAGCCACATCAACGTCTTCCTGCGCGGCGAGGCGGTGCTGCGCACGCTCGGCGACGAGTGGGCGAGCCAAGGACCGTTCGAGCTCGCCGCCGAAGTCTTTCGCCGCATCATGACCCATCCCGAAGGAGTCGAAATAGCGCGGGTGCGCGAGGAGGGACACCTCGAGGAGCATATCAACCACACCGACAAGCGTATCCGCCTGGCGCCGGAGGCGATGCTCGCCGAGATACAGCGGGCACGAGCGACGACGCCGACGGTCGATCCGGAGTATCCGTTGGTGTTGTCGGCGGGGCTGCGCACCCGCTGGACGGCAAATACGATCCAGCGCGATCCCGCTTGGCGCAAAGGTCGCGGACCGCACTGTGCGCTCAATCTCTCGCCGGCTGACGCCGCCCGGCTCGGCATCGCCGACGGCGCCGCGGTACGGGTGTCGACCAACCGCGGCGCGCTGCAGCTGCCCGCGCGCATCGACGCCAAGCTCCCCGACGGCTTCGTCTGGATGCCCAACGGCTTCGGCATGATCTACCCCGACCAACCCGGCGACCGCGCCATCGACGGAGCCAACCAGAACGAGCTGACCGACACCGCCGACCGCGACCCCTTCACCGGAGTGCCGCATCACCGCTACGTCCGCTGCCGCGTCGAACCGGCGGGAAGCTGAGAGGCGCGAGAGAATGCAGAATGAGATCGCTGAAAACTATCATCATCTTTGTCGCTGCGACGTGTCAGTGGGGCTGCACGCCGGCGCAGTCGCATCCCCCGGAGCTGACCGCGCTGATCGCAGGGCCCGTCTATGCCTGCTGCAACCTGCGGGTCCACGACGGCATCGTCAGCGACGGCAACTGGTATGAGTCGAGTGTGCTCTACAACAGCCCGAGTCAAATGGTGCCGTACGGCACTCGGATCGATGTCGTCGAAGTCGGCCCCGCGCAGTTCCTCGCCTATAGCGAGAACGGCACGCGATTGATCCTCAGCATCGACTACGGCTCCGAGCCGATCGACATCTACATGAAGAAGCTGCTGCGGCCCGACGATCCGCGGCAGACGGCGGCTAGCTATCCGCCCGCAATCCAAGCTGCGATCGGAGAGGCTCGCGTCGTTCCCGACATGACCAAAGAGCAGGTGCTGATGGCGATCGGCTATCCACCCTCGCATGCGACGCCGTCACTCGACGCAGCTGAGTGGCATTATTGGTCCAACCGCTACAACAGCTATAAATTGCACTTCTCTACCGATGGCCGTCTCGAACGATTCTCCGGACGGCTGCCGGCGACCTTCCGCCGCTGAGTTACCCACGAGGATGGAAAGGCGAACGGCGACCCTGGGTTGATCCGCGGCGAGCCGTCGCCCACTATGTCGAACCCATGACCGAACGACGCATCCTTCTGACCGAACAGGACTATGACCGCTTGTGCCGCTTGCTGGAGCAGCAGGGTGGCGGCAAGAACAGCCGCGAATGCGCCGAGCTCGAAGACGAGCTCGACCGCGCCGAGGTGGTGCCGCCAGACAAGATGCCGGCGAACGTGGTGACGATGCGCTCGAAGGTGCGCTTCCGCGACGAAGCGAGCGGCGAGGAGCAGGAAGCGACACTGGTCTATCCCTTCGAAGCCGATGTGCAGAGCCAGCGCATCTCGGTGCTCGCACCGATCGGCGCAGCGCTGCTTGGTCTTTCGGTCGGCGAGAGCATCGATTGGCCGGTCCCCAGCGGCTCGCACAAGCGCTTGCGCGTCGTCGACGTAATCTATCAGCCAGAAGCCGCCGGCCGTCCGGATCTCTGACTCGGGCGCCAATTCCCTCTCCTTTCTAAGGAGGGGGGGCTAGAGGGAGGTTAAGGCGCTCCGGCGTAGACTTGGGTGGTGGTTCTCGCTCGCTCCCAGAAATCCCCCGCGCCTGCGGCGCTGCCCCCTTTGGAAAAGGGGGCGCACAGTCCTTAAGGCGCGAGGGCGGCCCACTCGTGGGCGTGCACTAGCGCGATCAGACTGGCGGCGCCGGCGCCGTCGGGTTTGAAGATCGCGGCTTGGCCCCAGGAGAGATTGCCGAGCACCGGGCACGACGGGACGAAACCGGTATGGCCGATCACCGCGGTATTCTTCCCGGCCGCGGGAACCTGCTGAATGAAGTTGTATGACGTCTCGCAGCGATCGATCGCGGGATAGATGTTGAAGGTCAGACCTTGAACCAACTCGATCTCGGGTCCGAGAGCCATCAGTTCGGCGGTGCCGAAGTTGCGACAGAACTCGCTCGACAACACCCGATCGAACTCTATCGCCCGAGCCCGCATCTGGTTGCCGATTTCGGTTGCTTGCACCACTCCTTCGGGGATCAACTGACGCGCCGTAGCGGTGGCGCAGTTGGCGTCGCAGCTGCGCCACCAGTCCGGCACTGAGGTCATGTCGGCGGTGCCGAGATCGAAGCGGTCGACGCAGAGGTCGGCGGCAGCATGACGCCAGTGCAACACATAGCCGCCGGCGTGCAGCGCCTGGACTAGCGACATCTCGACGGCGGCGAAGCTGCTTTCGGTCGCGCACGGTCCATCGGCGGCCTTGCAGCCGTACGCAGCATAGAAGTACTGGCGCGGTTGATCGGCGGTGTCCGGTAGTAGCGCGGTCAAAGCATCTTCCGCAGCCGAGCCCCCGCCGCGAAATACCTCGGTCGCCGCGCTGTCGGTCGGCCCTGTCGGCGGTTGGTTCAGTCGCCGTAGGATCAGCGTCTCAGTGTGACCCCAGGTAACGTGCGGCGGCTGCCAGGCGAGCATCACCTTGGTGTCATCGATCACGGCGCTGAGATCGCTCGGGGAAGGCTCGCCCGAGGGACAGCCGGAGCCGAAATTGAGCAAGGAAGCCTGCACCTCGCCGATCGACACCACGCCGTCGCGATCGCGATCGGCGGCCGGACAGGCGCGCACCGGCTGAGCGCCGCCACAGATCGGAATACCACCGAATTGATTGATCGCGCGGACGACTTCGCCGATGTTGACCTGCCCGCTGCCGTCACAATCACCGCCGCATCGGATCACCCGAGCGTCCGCGGCCGCTGCGGCGACGGCGATCGGCAGGCCCGCAGCATCCGCCGCTGCGCCGCTGAGCTGCACGGCCGAGTCGCCGAGCGGC
>DASPMH010000019.1:0-4233 GCA_035627175.1 Terriglobales bacterium
GTCCCTGGCCGATGCGGTCGCCTTCGACCGAGTACCAGGCGCCGCTCTTGTCGACCACGCCGACGGTGCTGCCCATGTCGACGATCTCGCCCTCGCGCGAGATGCCGACACCGTAGAGGATGTCGAACTCGGTCTCCTTGAACGGCGCCGCGACTTTGTTCTTCACCACCCGCACCCGGGTACGGCTGCCGAGCACTTCCTCGCCTTGCTTGATCGCGCCGATGCGGCGGATGTCGAGGCGCACCGAAGCGTAGAACTTGAGGGCGTTGCCGCCGGTGGTGGTCTCGGGGTTGCCGAACATCACCCCGATCTTCATGCGGATCTGGTTGATGAAGATGACGATGGTCTTGGAGCGAGAGATGGTGCCGGTCAGCTTGCGCAGCGCTTGCGACATCAAGCGGGCCTGCAGACCCATCTGCGGCTCGCCCATCTCGCCCTCGATCTCGGCGCGGGGCACCAGCGCGGCGACCGAGTCGACGACCAGCACATCGATCGCGCCGCTGCGGACCAGCGTTTCGGCGATCTCGAGGGCCTGCTCGCCGTGATCGGGCTGGGAGATCAGCAGCTCTTCGGTTTTGACCCCGAGCTTCTTGGCGTAACCGACGTCGAGGGCGTGCTCGGCATCGATGAAGGCCGCGACACCACCGAGCTTCTGCGCCTCGGCAGTGATTTGGAGCGCGAGAGTCGTCTTACCCGACGCCTCCGGACCGTAGATTTCGATCACTCGCCCGCGCGGCACGCCGCCGACGCCGAGGGCGAGGTCGAGGCCGAGGGAGCCGGTGGAGACGACCTGGATGTCGTGGACATGGGCACCGGGCTCGCCCAGTTTCATGATGGCGCCCTTGCCGAATTGTTTCTCGATCTGTCCGAGCGCCAGATCGAGCGCCCGTTCGCGGTCCGTTTCCACTGCCATGGCCTTCACCCCTTGTTGTTCAGAGAAATCTGCCACAGCGGTGTATACAGCGAACCGGTCGGCTGCAACGTGCTGCGGAAGATCACCAGATGATCGATTGTGCAACGGCCGAATAAGTCATCCAAGTGGTGATCTAGCGACTCCTTGAGTTTCTCCCAGCCGCGGTCGCTGCGCAGGCGGCCGAGGGTGACATGGCCGCGGAAGGTGCGGTCCTCCACTTCGAAGCCGAGCTCGTGCAGGGTCTGGCGCATCGTTCGTGTCAGCTGCGCCAATTCGCTCGCGTCAGCACCGGCCCAGATCACCCGCGGTCGCCGCAGCGAAGGGAAAGCGCCGATCCCACGGACCTCGAGCTCGAAGGGCTGACAAGTACGGGCCGCCTCGGCCAGCGCTCGCGAGGCGCGCTCCAGGCGGTGGAGCTCGACCGAGCCGAAAAAATGGAGCGTGAGATGCATTGACTGCGGGCGCGTCCAGCGCACATCGATTCCCTCGATCCGCTGCTGGCGCGCAATCAAGGCAGCGAGAGCCTCGCGAATGGCAGAGCTGATCTCAACCGCAAGGAAACTACGAGCTCTCTCCATGCCGCCCCCCGGCGAACAATACCAAGCCGCAACGGGGTCAGGAATGCAGCGGGTTGCGCATTGCCAAGCCACGGAAGCGTGAAAAGTCCCGATCGGCCGTCCACAATTCCGACACCGCATGTTGCAGACAGAGCGCGACCACGCGGGCATCGTGTACCTTCGGGCCGACCACCTTGGCCCGTCCGAGCACCTCCGCCAACGTCTGGCCGTATCCTTCGATTTCCGCGAGCAAGACGACGCCTGGGGCGGAAATCCATCCCTCGACGGCAGCGAGCGCGTCGGTCATCGGCGAAGGCGGATGGAAAATCTTCGGATGGGTTACAATGGCAAGAAATTCGTGCAGGCAGGGCCAGGGAATCGCCCATCGCCGCCGCCCGAGGCTCGCCAAGGCGGCGATCGCTTCGTCGTGAAAGGGCGAATCGGCGCGGTGCGCATGCACCAGGATGTTGGTGTCGATGGCGATCATCCGCCGCGTCCGCGATAGGCGAGGTCGCGAATCGTTGCCCAATCATCCCAAGAGAGACCCGGCTGTAGCCCACGCCCCGCGAAAGTGTGAGTGGTGACATCGGTGGCGGCGGGGCTTTCTTCCTTCTGCAAGGCATCGCGCAGAGCCTCTTCGACGATCACCCGCAAGGTGGTGCCGCGCCGAGCGGCCAAGTGCTTGGCGCGCTTCAACAGCGGAGTTGCGATTTCGATGGTCGTCTTCATATGGGTGACCCATATCAACTCCGCCATCGAGCAACAACGCAGAGGGGCGAGGCGCGACCTCGGTTGCGCACCGCAGTGCGCGTCGCTACGTTGCCCGTCGTTCACTTTCGGCGCGCCGCCCGCGCCGCGTTCTCACTCACGGAGAATCCATGGTGCCAATTTCTTTTGGTCAAATGATGGCGCTCGAGCCGCACGGCCCCGATACCTTCATCGCTACCGGGCCCGAATACCCCTGGGGCGGGCTGTACGGCGGTCAGATCATCGCGCAAGCGCTGCGGGCGGCGTCGCTGACGATCGATCCCGGCTTCGTCGTCCACTCGCTGCACGGCTATTTCATCCGCATGGGTGACGCCAAGGAGCCGATCCGACTCGAGGTCGACCGGATTCGCAACGGCCGCAGCTTTCTGACCCGGCGTGTCGTCGCGCGGCAATCCGTTGGCGCGATCCTCAACATGGCGGCGTCGTTTCACGCGGTCGAAGTGGGCGCCGATGTGCAGACCGACGAGATGCCGAGGGTTGCGATGCCCGATCAGCTCGAGAGCGACAGCTGGACGACGCTGCTCGAGCGCCGCTTTTTGCCGGAAGACATCGCGCCCGGTCGCGTCGGCGCCTGGTTCCGGCTGACCGAGGAGATCGGCGACGATCCACTGCTCAATGCCTGCGCGCTGGCGTTCCTATCGGATGATCTTCCCACCGATGCGGTGGTGGCGCGCCACCCACTGCGGCCGCCCGCAGGCAGCAATGAGCGGCGCTTCTGGAATGCCAGCCTCGACCACGCCATGTGGTTTCGGCATCCGATCCAGGCCAGTAAGTGGCACCTCCACGACTTCACCGGCCGCGGTCTGATCAGCACCCGCGGCCTGGCGATCGGCAGCATTTTCGACGCCACCGGCAAGCACCTGGCAACCGTCTCGCAGGAGGTGCTGATGCGGCCGGTACGCGCCCGAACTGCCTGAAGTGGGTGCCAACTCCGCGCTGCAAGCCCGAGCTAGGTGGTGCGGCGGCGGACGCGTTGAATCACTCCGTCGAGTGCTTGCAGGAAGCGCGAGCGGTCACGCTTGTGCATCGGCGGCGGGCCGCCGGTGATCGTACCGGCCTCGCGCAGCTCGGCGTGCAACTCGCGCATCGCCAGCAACGAGCCGATGTTCTCCTCTTCCAGCAACTGGCCGGTGTTGCTGATCACGTGGGCCCCTTTGGCCAGACACCGTGCGGCGAGCAGCAGATCGGTCGAGATGACGATGTCGTCGGCTTCGACCGCGGCAGCGATCCAATCGTCCGCTACGTCGAGCCCGGCACCGACGACGACCAGCTCGATCGATGCCTTGTCCGGGACGCGCATGCGGCTGTTGGCAACCAGTGTCACCCCCAGTCCATAGCGATCGGCGACCCGGTAGACCTCCTCCTTCACCGGACAGGCATCGGCATCGACGAAGATGCGCATGCGATCCCGTGCGGTGTCAGCGATCGACGCCGTTCAGCGCCGCCGCGACCGCGGCGGTTTCGTTTACCGTCCGCTGGCTGATCGCGACCTTGCGGTGCAGGTAGCCGAAGGCGCGCAGCGACCCCGGAATCAGCTTGGTCTCGCTGTTCAGCGAGAGATCGGCCGCGGCGGTGAATCGGTCCGGATGTCCCTCGCTGCTGCGGCCCAAGCTGCGCTCGGTCCACAGGCGCGCCTGCGTCGCTACGTGACAGGCGACACAGCTGACCGTCTCGGTGGTATGGACGTTCGGGTTCTCGATCCGCAATGCCGCCGTTTCGGCGGCCGCAATCGCTTCATTGCTCGCGGCGCGCGCGTTGTTGGAATTGAACAACAACGAGATGTCGTCGTCGCCCAACGGCTTCGGGTCGACCGAGGCGACGAAGTCCTCCTCCGATTCGAGAAAGACGTTGATGAAGCGCTGCCGCTGCGAGCCGGCATCGATGATGTCGATCGGCACCAGTGTGCCATCGACAACGTCGAAGCCACCGAACATCCACTCGTTCACGTTGAAGTTCTGTAGCTGCATGAAGGTCAGCCGGCTGAGATTGTCGCCG
>DASPMH010000020.1:0-9966 GCA_035627175.1 Terriglobales bacterium
GGGACTCACACCCACTGGAGATCACCGTCTTTGCACGGCACACCGGATAGCCGGCATAAAGCAGCAGTTGCCCGGAATCAGAACTTATCGGACCTAGCCGCGACCGGTTCAGTCCCTCCCTCGATTCCCGGCGACCGTATACGGCCGCGGCCGAGCAGCTGCTGCGCTTGTGTCCGGTGCCACCGCTGAAGCTGCGCGACGGGCGACCCCTCGAGTCGGTGGCGCCGAGCCTGCCCGGCTTCGCGCCACCGCAGGCGGCCCCGGTCGAGCCGTTGATGGTGCTCGGCGAGCAGGCCCGTGCCGAGCGCGAGCGGCGTCGCCTGGGATTCCAGAAGGAGGTCCCGCCTCCCGCATAGGCGTCCTATGGCCAATCTCGGATACCTCCAGCTGACGCGGAACTGCTACCAGAAGTGCCAATTCTGCAGTAATCCGCCGACCGGCGTGCACCTCACCGAGGACGACATGCGCGGCAACATCGATCGCCTGGTCGAGATGGGTTACGACGGCGTGATCCTGACCGGCGGCGAGCCGAGCATCTCCGAGCTGCTGCTGCCGGCGCTGGCGCACGCCCGCGAGCGCAAGCTCTTCAGCCGGATGATCACCAACGGCCAGCGGCTTGCGGACAAGGACTTTTTTCGCCGCTGCGTCGATGCCGGGCTGACCCACATCCATGTCTCGCTGCACAGCTATCGCCGCGAGGTGCACGATTTCATCACCCAGTACCGCGGCGCCTGGGATCTGCTGGTCCGCTGCCTCGAGAACGTTCCGGAGATGGGGATCACCTGCGACATCAACACAGTGATCAACGTCTACAACTGCGATCACCTCCACGAGAACGTGCAGTGGATCTGCGAGAACTTTCCGTTCATCCGACACTTCGTCTGGAACAACATGGATCCCGACGGCAACCGCGCCGAGGAGCATCCCGACTGCATTCCGCGGCACTACGAGTTTCAGGTCTCGCTCGAGAAGGCGATGGAGTACCTCCAAGTGAACGGTCGCAGCTTTCGCGCCGAGCGGGTGCCGCTCTGCTACATGCGCCGCTTCGCCTGGGCCTCGACGGAGACTCGTAAGATCATCAAGGAGGAGGAGCGCTGCATTCGCTTCCTCGACTTCAAAGGATTCATTCACCAGCGCGAGTTTCTGCACGGCAAAGGTAGCGCCTGCGACGTCTGCCGCTTCGACCCGATCTGCGCCGGCATGTACTCGATGGCGAAGAGCTACGACGAGCGCGAGCTCTCGCCGATCTTCGAAGACCCGAACGAGGTGATTCACCAGGTGCTCGGCCGGCAGCCTTCTCCCGAGCTGCTCGAGCGCTTGCAACAACGCCGCGGCCGCCGCTCTCGCACCGAACAGCCGTCGCCGGAGAAGCGGCAGAAGGCGCTGCAGCGCGCGCTCTGACCATGCCTCGCCTGCTGTTCGTGCACCCGCCGCTGGTGCTCGATGACGACTTCATCGACTACCCCTACTTCGCCGACCATGGCCTGCTCGCCTGCGCCGGCCTGGCGGCGCGCAGTGGGGCGCAGGTCGAGCTGCACGACTCCTTTGCGCAGCCCGACTCGGGCCGGCATCCCCGGGCCGACGGCGGCTACATTCTCGGCGCCCGGCACGCGCCCTTCATCGCCAGCCTGCCACGTCAAGAGTACGACGCCGTCGTTCTCGGCGGCTCGGTTTTTGTGCGCATCGAAAGCGCGCATGCCGAGACCGATCAGCTGATCGCAGCGCTGCGCCGGCGTTACCCGAACGCGGCTCTGGTGCTGGCCGATTCCTACATCGGCGGACAGCATTACATGGACTACGACGCCGATCAGGTGCTGGCTCGTTACGCCGAGCTCGACGCGATTCTGAAGTACCCCGCCGAGCGTCTCTTCGGAGATCCGCAGGCGATTGTGGCGCTGCGCGGCAGCCGCGAGGTGGTGCGCGACGCCGGCACGCGCGGCGGCGATCCGCTGTCGACATTTCCGCTGTTCGAGGGCTTCGATAGCGCCTGCTTCGATCGCTTCCTGGCGCGCTGCTTCGGCGACGGCAAATGGCAGAACACCTTCGGGATCGAGCCGGGCACCCGCTCGTTTTTGACCAGCATGGGCTGTCCGCACCGCTGCATCTTCTGCACCAGTAATCCCGGCTGGCGCCGCACCGGACGCAAGCTGTACCAGCCGATACCGCTGCGGCGCCTCAAGGATTGGGCCTTCCTGCTGCGCCACGTCTACGGCGCCCGCAAGCTCTTCATCTTCGACGAGATGGTCAACGTCCGTCCTGACTTCGAGGCGATGCTGGCCGCGTTCAATGATCTCGATCTGCGCTACGAATTCCCCAACGGCATGCGCGCCGATCACCTCAGCCGCGAGGCGCTGGCGCTGATGCAGGGGCGCGTCAGCATGGTCAGCATCTCCGCCGAGAGCGCCGATCAGGACGATCTGAACGGGGCCATCGGTAAAGGCCAATCGTTGGCGGCGATCGAGCGGGTCGCCGGTTGGTGCCAGGAGCTCGGGCTGCCCTTGATGATTCACTACATCATCGGTTTCCCGTGGGAGACGCCGGCGCATATCCGTGCGACGCTCGAGATGGCGTGGCAGCTGCACGACCGCTACGAGGCCTGGCCTTCGATGCAATTCGCGACGCCGATCCGCGGCACGGCGCTGCACGAGCAGTGTGCCGAGCTCGGACTGATCCCGCCGGAAGGTGTGGACCTCAAAGACGGCGCCTTGTTCCAGCATCGCCCCTGTTTCGATCCCCCCAATTGCCCGCCCGGCTACGTTGCCAAGGCGCGCGCCGCCTTCGACATGAAGGTTGCCGCCCGGGGCGCGCGCAAGCTGATCATGAACATCACCTACAAGTGCGCCAACCGATGCGTCTTCTGCGCCACCGGCGACCGCATCTCGGCATCGCTCGAGTGGGACAAGATCAACGCGCTTCTCCGCCAGCACCGCGACGAGGGTACCGATCAGCTCGATATCGACGGTGGCGAGCCGACGCTCCATCCGCAGCTGATCGACACGATTCAGCTCGCCCGTGAGCTCGGCTACCGCTCGATCAATGTTACCAGCAACGGTCGCCTGCTGCGCGATCGGGAGCTCGCGCGCAATTTGCTGCAGAGCGGCATCACCCATCTGTTGATCTCGCTCCACGGCGGCAGCGCCGCCGTACACGACGAAGCCACCGGCGCCCCGGGGAGCTTCGAGCAAACCGTCGCGGGCATCGACAACGTCATCGCCGCGCGCCCCGCCGGTGTCGAGATGGGGGTCAACGTCACCATCACCCGCGGCAACGTCGACCACCTGCTGCCACTGACCGAGCTTGCCGTCCACAAGGGCTTCGAGAAGATCAACTTTCAATTCATCACCCCGTTCGGCCGCGCCTACGAGGATGTCGTCCCGCCGATCGAAGAGGCCGCCCGTGCGGTGATGACCGTGATCGACAGCTGCGCCGGCCGCATCCAGATCGCCGTGATCAACGCCCAGTTCTGCCAGTTCCCCGGCTATGAGTCGTACGTCAGCGGCGATCTGCAGAAGCTCGGGCGCACCATGATCTTCGCCGCCGATCCGCGCTTTCCGGAGCAGGTCAATCTCTACGAATGGCTCGGCGCACGCCGCGAGAAGCGCCCGGTCTGCGAGCAATGCCCCTGGACCACCGCGTGCGAGGGCTTCCAGGTCTTCGCCCAGGAAAAGCCCGACATGCGCGTCGAGCGCTCGCGCCCGGCCATCGCGGTGCCCTCCGCATGAGTCTGGTCCAGCTGCGCGATCAGTGGTTCGACTACGCCGACGTTCTCGTCGACGTGATGATCGGCTACGCCTGCAACGTCCAGTGCGACTACTGCTCGATCACCGGCGAAATGCGCCAGCAGAACATGTCGACGGCGGCGGTGATGGCGAGGCTGGCAGATGCCCGTGCCCAAGGCGCGACCAAGGCGAGCTTCGGTGGCGGCGAGCCGACGATTCGCCGCGACCTTTTGCCGCTGATCCGCTGGTGCCGCGACCGCGGCTACACCACCATCAAGGTCGCGTCCAACGGCATGATGTATTCGTATCGCTCCTACGCCGAGGAGGCGGTCGATGCCGGCATCAACTCCTTTCATGTCTCGCTGATGGCGCATCGGCCGGAGCTCTACGCCCAGATCATGGGGAAGCCCGAGGCTTTCGAGCTGGTGACGCAAGGCATCAACAATCTGATCGCTCTCGGGCAGAAGCCGGTCGCCGATCTGATCATCAAGAACGACACCTGGATGCACCTGGCCGACATCGTCGAGCATTGGGCGGCCCGAGGTATCGCCACTTTCAATCTGTGGCTGGTATCGCTCTCGGATCGCAATCGGGAGAATTTCGCGTCGTTGCTGCCGGTCAGCGAAATGCGCGCGGGCATCGTCGCAGCCTTCGAGCGCGGCAAGCAGCTCGGCGTTACCGTGCTCTCGCGGCATATCCCGCGATGCTTGCTCGCCGGTTACGAAGAGCACATCGCCGACCTGCGCCAGGACAAGGTGCTGGTGATCACCCCGCGCAGCACCTTCGCGCTGTGGGAATCGAAGATCTCCCCCAACGTCTATCCGGCGAAATGCAGCGCCTGTCGCCATCGCGAGGGCATCTGTCTCGGCGTCCGCAGTGACTATGTCGAACGCTACGGCGACTACGAGCTACAGCCCGAGCTCGCTGTAAATCCCGGGGAGCAAGCCTTCAACGCAGCTTGATACACATGGACCAATTACAAATCGAAAGCATCGATCCGGTCGCCTCGACCGTCACCTTCTCGCTCGATCACGAGCTCTACCCTCGCGACGCCCTTTATGCCGCAGCGTACGTTTTCCTCGACCGGGCCTACGTCCTGCTCGACCGTGCCGGCGATCGCTATCTCGTCCATCTGCGCGCCAAGCAGGCACTGCCGGAAGCGGAGCTACGCGCCTTCGGCGGTGAGCTCGCCAATGAGTTGCTGGCCCAGACGTTGCGTCACCGGGTCGTCAAAGCGAATCAAAGCCTGATCGAGCAGATCACCGCTCTCGCGATCACCGGCGCGGTCGGCGCGCGAAGCCGAGCCGGCGAAATTGCCGGCGACACGAGCTCAGACGTGGGGTCGAGCGAGGAAACAGCCGCGGCAGAGTTTCTCGACGATCCGCTCGGGCTCGGCACACCCTGGCAGGATAAGAAGGACCCGGTCTGAGGCGGCGCATGTCTTGCACCACCGTCCGCTTTCACCGCGACCTGTATCAGCGTGCCGCAATCGAGGAGGCCGCTGCACTGTTCGCAGAGTTCGCGCGCTTCGGGGTCGGCCGCGATGGCGAACACTTCGTCGTCACCGTCAATGGCATCGATGCCGAGGTCGAAGGCGACGTGGTCGCCGAGTTCTGCAATTTCGCGCTCGCCAACAGTGCCAATGCGCTTCGCGGGCTGGACTGAAACATGATCGAAACGCCCCTCGTCACATCTCCTACCCTTCTGCCACGCGGCCGGCAGGTCGATCTCGCCGCGCTCTCCGATCCGCAACGCTGGCAGCCGGAGATCGCCGTACCCTTCAATCAGCGCCGCATCGGCAGCAAAATCTTGATCACCAACGACCTCGGCGACTGGCTGCTGTTGTCCGAGACCGAGCTGCGCGACTTCATCGAAGGGCGGGTTCGTCCCGAACAGCCACTCTACCGGAAACTCGCCGCGGCCAATTTCCTGGTCGCCGAAGTCGACATCGCCGAACAGGCGCGGCGGTGGAGCCGCAAGAAGCGCTATCTCTACTACGGACCTACATTGCACGCGTTTGTGCTGACCCACCGCTGCAACCACGGTTGTCAGTACTGCCACAGCTCGATCGTCGGCATGGAACGAACCGAGACCGACATGTCGATCTCGGTCGCCGAGCGCGGCGTAGACCTCGCCTTTCAGACCAGTAGCCCCGCGCTGACCATCGAATTCCAAGGTGGCGAGCCGACGGCGAACTGGGAGGTGCTGCGGCACATCGTCGAGTATGCCTGCGCCAAGAACGAATCGGCGCGCAAGATTCTATCGTTCGCGCTGGTGACCAATCTGTCGCTGATGGACGATGAGAAGCTCGATTTCCTGCTCTCGCGACGAGTGCAGATCTGTACCAGCCTCGACGGCCCAGCCGATCTGCACAACCGCATCCGCATCTACAAGAAGGGCAACAGCCACGAGTTGGTGTTGGCCTGGATGAAGAAAATCAACCAGCGCTACACCGAAGAGCTCGGCCTCGACGCCAATCATTACCGCGTCGAGGCGCTGCCGACGATCACCCGGCCGAGCCTGACCCGCTGGAAGGATATCGTCGATCAGTTCGTCGAGGCGGGCTGTCGCGCGGTGTTCTTGCGCAAGCTCGATCCCTTCGGTTTCGCCGCTCGCAGCGTCAAGACGCTCGGCTACTCAATGGATGAGTACCTCGAGTTCTACGCCAACGCGGTCGATTACATCATCGAGCTCAACCGCCAGGGCGTGCAGGTGATGGAGCGGCACGCCGCGATCATGTTGAACAAGATCCTCGCCGACGAGGAGCCGAACTACCTCGACTTGCGCATCCCCGGCGGCGCCTGCATCGGCCAAATCGGCTACGCCCCCGATGGCAGCATCTACTCCTCCGACGAGGGTCGCTTCGTCGCTTCGATGGGCGACGACATGTTCAAGATCGGCACCGTCGACGACGGCTACCAGCAGCTGATGAGCAATCCCTCGACCCGCGCCCTGGTGATGGCGGGTCTCAACGACGGCCAGCCTGACTGCGTCAGCTGCGTCTACAAGCCGTGGTGCGGCCAGCAGGTCGAGTACAACTACAAGACCCAGGGCAGCCTGCACGGCCACATGCGCGATTCGATGTGGTGCAAGAAGCACAAGTCGATCTTCGATTACTTGATGCACAAGCTCGAGGCGGCCGACGAGCGCGACATGGAGATGTTCCGCCTGTGGACCACCAATCGCCAGCTCGACCACTTCATCATCCAGTGACACCCGGCGCCGGGCTGGTGCTGCCCGACGCTGACGGTGGCCCCTCCGAGGTGGCGCGTCTGTATGCGCGCTACTTGGCGGGTTGCTATCAGCGCTTCTTCGAGCTCGGCACGCGACTGCCGGAAAACTACCGCAACGATCATCGCCGCAGCCTCGAGCTGGTGCAGCTCGCCTGGGGCCGCGAACGCCGGCAAATGCTCGCTTGCTTCGCTTCGCCGACGATCGGTACACCGCTGCACTGTGCCGGCTTGCGCGATCGCCTTCCCGAACTCGCCGATCGGATCGAGGCCGCAACCCGCCAGATCATCCCCCACTTGATGCTCGAGATGAGCTTGCGGCGCCTGCTGCGCGAGGGCGAGACCTTCGCTTGGCGCCATCGGCCGACTGCGCTGACGTCACTCTCCGCCGGCTACGAGCTTCGGCCGCCCGCCGGTAGCGACGGGTTGTGCTTCGCCAACGGAGCTCTGCAGGCGCTACGCGGCGAACAAGTGCTCGCCGCGACGACCCTGCCACCGACACCTGCACCACCGGCGAGCGCTGCGGAATTCGAAATCGTGCGCCGCTATTGGCGAGGTGACGGAGCACGGCTGGCAGAGGTCGACGGCAATCCGATCGCGGCCTTCGAGGCCCATCCCGACAAGTCCGGCAACCATGTCGACCTCGGCGGCCGGTCTGCCGGCGAGTGGCTCGCCATGACCGATTCCTGTTTCCGACTGATCGGGGAGTTTCTGCCCGGCGAGCGCGCCGAGATGGCGACGCTGCTCCATCAGCTCGTCCCTGTCGGCTACGACGAGACGCGACACCTGTCGGCGTCGTACCGTGAGGCCGTCGGCACGGTATACCTGACGTTGCATCCGAACGTGATGACGATGACCGAGGCGCTGATCCACGAGTTCCAGCACAACAAGCTCAACGTCGCGAGCTACTCGATGGCGTTCCTGCGCAATGCCTTCGAGCCGTTGTACCGCAGCCCGATTCGTCCCGATCCGCGACCGCTTTGGGGCATCTTGCTCGCGGTGCATGCCTTCTTGCCGGTCGCTGAGCTCTATCGCCGCATGCGTGCCGCTGAACATCCTCTCAGCCGGCAGAAGGGCTTCGACGAGCGTCTCGACGACATCGATCTCAAGAATCACGAGGGCATGGAGATGCTGCGCCACAACGCCCAGCTGACGCCCGCCGGAGAGGCCTTGATGGCCGCTCTCGAGCGGCTCGCCCAGCAGCACCTCGCCGATCGCCGCGCACGCGGACTGGGTCTCACCCCCACCGACGTCCACCTAGGTTGACCGAGTACATGTAGCCGCGGGGGCAGCGCCGCAGGCGCGGGGGATTGAGCCTGCTGCAACAAAAAGGGCCACCCTTGCGGATGGCCCTTTTTGTTGTGGAAGCAGCGGCGGTTACTGGCCGGAGGCGCTGAACTTGCCTACCTGGTTCCTCTTCGCCGTGGCGTACTCCGCCTCGAGGCAGACGTCGTTGCTGTTGACCAGCTGGGCCCGCAGCGGCAGAGCCGCGTAGGGCGGTTGGGTCCACGACGGCATTGTGCCGAACTTGTGGGTCATCTGCAGCGAAGCCTTGGTCTTACCGACGACGCCCATCTGGAGCTTCATGATCTTCATGCCGTCCTGGGCCAAGGTCAGATCCTTGTAGGTCAGCTTGAGGCCCTTCTCGATCCAGTTGCTGCCGGGCAGCAGATTGGCCTCGAGCAGCAGGGTGTTGTCGGCGTCGTAGAGGCAGAAGGAGTAGCGGGTCGTATCCGACGACGGGTTACCGGCCTCGGCGTTGCTGAACTGCTCGCCCTTGCTCCACTTCCAGGTGACCTTGTTGCGGCTCGGCTTGAGCAAGTTGGTGCCGATCGTCAGCTTCGATTTGTTGTCGTCGATCGGACGCTTGCAGTTCGACAGCGGTACGATCGGGCAAGCGACGCCGGGGATCGTCGTCGGCGTCATCGTCGCCGTCGAAGTCGGGAACGGCGTGCGCGTCGGCGTATTGGTCGGAGTCGCGGTATTGGTCGGCGTCGCCGTGTTGGTCGGAGTGTTGGTCGGCGTCGCCGTCGGAGTATCGGTCGCGGTATTGGTCGGAGTATGAGTCGGCGTGTCCGTCGGCGTCTCCGTCGGAGTGTCGGTCGGGGTGTCGGTCGGCGTCTCCGTCGGGGTTGGCGTATCCGTAGCCGTATTGGTCGGGGTATGGGTCGGGGTGTCGGTCGGAGTGTTGGTTGGCGTACGGGTCGGCGTCAACGTCGGGGTATTGGTCGGGGTCAACGTCGGCGTCAGTGTCGGGGTCAAGGTCGGCGTCGGCGTCAGTGTCGGGGTCAACGTCGGCGTATCGGTCGGCGTTATCGTGGGCGTGCGAGTAAAGGTGCGCGTCGGCGTCGGCGTCGGCAGATTCTCGTAGTAGAAACCGAAGTCGAGCCGGCTGCGGTCTTGGTCCGTGCCGTTGCGCGTATGCGTCGGGTCGAAGAGGGTCGGGCAGGAGTTGTTGCCTCCCGCATTGATGTCGACCTGCACCTGGAAGGAAGTGCCGCTGTTGATACGGAAGACGAAGGCGATGTCCCCATTGGCATTGTCGGCGGGGTTCATACCGACCGAAGTCGGGGTGATGTCGCCGCTGAGCTCGGTCAGCACCAACTGAGTGGTCACTCCGCTGCTGCTGCCGGTGATCGCGTTGAAGATGGTCGTTGCGCCGGTGTAGGTGACCGAGTTGCTGCCGACACTGGTGAACTGGAAGGCGTTCCCAGTTCCCGGCGCTGAGCCGGTCATGCTGTCACCGAGGACACCCGCATCGTTGCGCAGGCCGTAATACAGGTTCCCTACTGCGGCGGGATTCAACCCGCTACAGGTGATGATCGCACCGCCATTGGCGCAGGGATTTCCCGTGTAGGAGCAGCTACCTCCGCCCGGCGGCGAGTTGGTCGGTCCGCCGTTCAGGGTGAGCCCGTAGGCACTCGATGCCGACACCAATGCCGCCAGCAATGTTAGGGTTACTACTCTCTTCATCGTCGACCTCCGCTGTGCGCGACGCGTCTTCGTCGTCGGCGCGG
>DASPMH010000021.1:0-5605 GCA_035627175.1 Terriglobales bacterium
TCTCTCGGCTGCTCGGTGTGCCGGCCGAGCTACGCCAGTGCCTTGCTCGAGTTCGGCCGCGCCCACGCCGCCGAGCTCTGCGACAACTGCCGGCGCCGGGTCGAACGCAATCCTTTGCGCCTGCTCGACTGCAAGAACCCGACGTGCCGAGAGATCAACGCCCACGCGCCGTTGGTCAGCGACCACTGGTGCGCCGATTGCCAGCAGCACTTCGCCACGGTGCGCACCCTGCTCGAGCGCGAAGACGTTCCCTTCCGTCATAACCCGCGCCTGGTGCGCGGCCTCGACTACTACTGCCGCACCGCCTTCGAGGCGACCGCGGAAGGGCTCGGCTCGCAAAACGCCGTTGGCGGCGGTGGCCGCTACGACGGTTTGGTCAAGTCGTTCGGCGGTCCGCACGCGCCGGGTATCGGCTTCGCGCTCGGCTTGGAGCGCCTGGTGTTGTCGATGCCGGAAGCGAGCAAGCAGCAGCTCGATTCGCCCGAGCTCTACATCGCTCCGCTCGGCGATGCCGCCGAAGGCGAAGCGGCCCACCTCGCCCACCAGCTGCGCCGCAGCGGCATGCGCGTCGAGACCAGCAGCGGCGGCAAGAGCTTGAAGAGCCAGATGCGTCTCGCCGACAAGCTCGGCGTCGCTCACGTGCTGATCATCGGCGAGAGCGAGATTGCCGCCCGCGCCGCGACGATCCGCGATATGGTCGCCAAACGCGACTTCCCCCAGGCGCTGCCGTTTCCGACCACCGCCGACGCCGTGCGCGCGTCGTTGTCTGAGCTGAATGCAGCGCCTCATTGATACTCGACGATCGGAAGGATGAACGTGACCCCTGAAGCTTTGGGAAGCTGGAAACGCACGAATTATTGCGGCGACCTGAGAATTTGCGACGAAAGCCGCGAAGTGACGGTGATGGGTTGGGTCAACACCCGCCGCGATCACGGCGGCCTGGTGTTCGTCGACCTGCGCGACCGCACCGGCGTCCTGCAGATCGTCTTCAATCCGGATTTCGGCAAGGCCGCCTTCGAGCTCTCCGATCAGCTGCGCAGCGAGTTCGTCATCGCTATCCGCGGCAAGGTCTCGCGCCGTCCGGCCGAGACGCTCAACCCGAACCTCGCCACCGGCGAGATCGAGATCCTCGCCTCCGAGGCCAAGCTGTTGAGCGCTTCGCGCACTCCCCCCTTCCCGCTCGACTCCGATACCGTCAGCGAAGAGACCCGCCTCAAGTACCGCTACCTCGACCTGCGCCGCCCCGAGATGCAGCAGCGCATGCAGTTCCGCCACCGCCTGGTCAAAGGCATCCGCGACTTCCTCGACGGCAACGGCTTTCTCGAGATTGAAACGCCGGTGCTGACCCGCAGCACCCCGGAAGGCGCGCGCGACTACCTCGTTCCAAGCCGGGTTCACCACGGCAGCTTCTTCGCGCTGCCGCAGTCGCCGCAGCTGTTCAAACAGATCCTGATGGTGTCGGGCTTCGATCGCTACTTCCAAGTGGTGCGCTGCTTCCGCGACGAGGATTTGCGCGCCGACCGCCAGCCGGAGTTCACCCAGATCGATCTGGAGATGTCGTTCGTCGGCCCAGGCGAGGTGATGTGCATCACCGAAGGCATCCTCGGTGTCGCCGGCCAGCTCGCCGGCATCGAGATCCCCAAGCCCGTGCCGCAGATGAGCTACCAGGAAGCAGTCGGCCGGTACGGCACCGATCGCCCGGATCTGCGTTTCGAGCTGCCGCTGTCGGATGTCTCCGAGGTGGTCAAGGCGTGCGAGTTCAAGGTGTTCCGCGACGTCATCGCCAAGGGCGGCATCGTCAAGGCGATTCGCGTTCCCGATGGCGATCGACTGACCCGCAAGGACCTCGACGGCCTGCCCGAGGTCGCCCGTCCGTACGGCGCCAAGGGTGTTGCCTGGGTTCGTCTGACGCCGGAAGGCTGGCAGTCGCCGATCGCCAAGTTTCTCACCGCCGAGGAACATGCCGGCATCGAGCGTGCGTGCGAGGCGAGCACCGGCGACCTGCTGATGTTCGTCGCCGACAAGCCGAGCGTCGTTCACGATTCGCTGGCGCACCTGCGCCTGTGGCTGGCGCAGCGTCTCGAGATGATCCCGGCGGGCAAGAACGCCTTCGTCTGGGTCACCGACTTCCCGCTGGTCGAGTACTCGGCCGAGGACAAGCGCTACAACGCGGTGCACCATCCCTTCACCTCGCCGCGCGACGAAGACCTCGACAAGCTCGAGAGCGATCCGGCCAGTGTCCGCGCACTCGCTTACGACATCGTGATGAACGGCACCGAGCTCGGCGGCGGCAGTGTCCGTATTCATCGACCGGACGTGCAGTCGCGGGTCTTCCAAGTGCTCGGCATCAACGAAGTCGATGCGCGCCAGAAATTCGGCTTCCTCCTCGACGCGCTCGCCTTCGGCGCCCCGCCGCACGGCGGCCTGGCGTTGGGATTGGATCGCATGGCGATGCTGCTCTCCGGCGGCACTTCGATCCGCGACGTCATCGCCTTCCCCAAAACCCAGAAAGCCACCTGCCTGATGACCGAAGCGCCCAGCACCGTCGACAACAAACAGCTGCGCGAGCTCGGCATCCGGCTGGCCCAGTAAAGGTCCATTGCTCCCGCGAGGTATCAAAGCGGTGTAGCTGCGCTCGGTAGAGCGCGGCGGCGCGGCGGTGTAGCTGCGCTCGGTAGAGCGCGGCGGCGCGGCTCACCCTGCCGCCGTCTACCGACGCCAGCTACACTCCGGCTCAGCCGGCCTGGAAACCAATGTCCGCCTCCGTAATTCAATTCTGGTTCGAATTCGCCAGCACCTACTCCTATCTCAGCGCGATGCGCCTCGAGGCCGCGACGAGCGCAGCCGGTGTCGTCATAGAATGGCACCCGTTCCTGCTCGGCCCGATCTTCCGCGCCCAAGGCTGGAACGACTCCCCCTTCAACATCTACCCGGCCAAGGGCCGCTACATGTGGCGCGACATGGAACGTCTCTGCCAGCGTTACGGCTTGCCGCTGCGACGCCCGAGCCAGTTCCCTCGCAATGGCCTGCTCGCCGCACGGTTAGCGACGCTCGCCGCCGGCGAGCCGTGGGTTGGCGATTTCGTCCGCGCGATCTACACCGCCAACTTCGCCCAAGACCTCGACATCGGCAGCCCCGAAGTAGTCAGCGCGATCCTCACCGCGATGGGTAAGCCCGCCGCAGAGATCCTCGCCGCAGCGCAGCAGGACGACAACAAGACCCAGCTGCGCCTGCAAACCGAAGAGGCGCAAGCGCTCGGCATCTTCGGCGCCCCGAGCTTCATCGCCAACGGCGAGCTCTTCTGGGGCGACGACCGCCTCGAGCAAGCACTCGAAGCCGCGAAGCAATGAAGCCCCCCTCCTTAGGGGGAAGGAGGGGAGATTTGCGCGGTTAGAAGTTTCCGACTGCGCCGCTTGCCCCGGCGGTCATGCCGCCGTCGACGGCGATCGCCTGGCCGGTGATGAACGAGGCGTCGTCACTGGCGAGGAAGAGGACCAGGGCGGCAACTTCGCTGGGGTTGCCTAAGCGGCCGAGCGCGTGGGCGCGAGCCATTCTCTCGTGGCCGGCCTGGTCCATCTGGAAGCCGTCGAGCATCGGGGTACGGATGATGCCGGGGCAGACGGCATTGACCCGAATACCGAAGGGGCCGAGCTCGAGCGCCGCGGTTTTGGTAAGCCCGACGACCGCGTGTTTCGAGGCGACGTAGGATCCTAACATCGCTGCGCCAACGAGACCGGCAACACTGGCGGTATTGACGATACTGCCACGTCCCGTCCCCGGGGCATTGCGCAACATCGCCGCCGCGGCGTGCTTGATGCCGTGGAAGACGCCGTCGACGTTGACCGCGAGGATGCCGCGATGCGACTCCTCCTCCATCCCCGCAAGCGGCGCGTGCGATTCGATGCCGGCATTGTTGAAGCAGACGTCCAGCCGGCCGAATTCCGCAACGGTGCGCTCGACCAGCACCCGCACATCCTCGCTACGCCGTACGTCGGTGGCAACGAACGTAGCCCCGATCTCCTTGGCGAAGGCGGTGGCGTCGCTCCGATCGGCGATGACGACGCGAGCCCCCGCTTCGACGAACAGACGAGCGGTCGCCGCCCCGATACCCGAAGCACCCCCCGTGACGATCGCAACTTTGCCATCCAATCGGTTCATAGTTGGTCCTCCGCCGCCGGCTATCTACGCTAGCTTCGCCTCCGGCACTAGCAGATCCGGTCTGTTCCCGTTCCCCCAGGTCTCACCCCGCAGGCGCGGCGATCGCCTAGTCCTCAGGTTAGTCTACCGAGGCCAAGACGCATTTCTCCAAGCTGCTGCAGAGGGCGCTCGCCGGTGAAGAGGTGATCATCTCAAGAGCGGGGCAGCCGATCGCTACGATCGTTCCGATCGCCGAGCGGTCGCGGCGGCAGTTCGGCATCGACCGTGGTCTCTTCGAGGTCCCTGACGATTTTGATGCACCGCTGCCTGACCAGGTTGGCGACGCCTTCGAGTCGTGAGGTTCCTGATCGATACCCGCTCTGGCTCTGGCTTCAGGCGAGCCCTGAACGTCTCGCTGCCAACGTGTTGTCGCGACTCGCCGATCCCGACAATGAGATCCTGCTTTCTGCCGCCAGCTCCTGGGAGATCGCCATCAAGTACGGGCTCGGGAAGCTACCGCTCCCTGAGCCGCCGGCCGCATACGTTCCCCGCCGAATGGCGGCAAGCGGAAGCCGCGGTCTCGCCATCGAGCATGCGCACTCGCTGCGAGTTGCCGAGCTTCCCCTGCACCACCGCGATCCGTTCGACCGGCTGTTAGTGGCGCAGGCACAGGTCGAGAAGCTGACGCTGGTCACCGTCGATCCGAAGTTAGCCCAGTACGATGTCGAGATTCACCTCGCCAACGGCGCGCCAGTGCGACCCTGAGCGGATCGTCAGGGCGATCGCGACCATCGCGACAACTTCGAAAAACGAATCGGCGCCGCATCATTGTCCTGCTGCGACCGTGCTCACCGATGGACGGCACGCACGATTCGTAGGCGGTGCCATCCGAGTTGCAGACCCGCGTGCCGGTGCCGCAAATGCCTTCGCTGCCGGTGGCGCAGACAGCGACGCTGTTGGGCGCGCAAGCGCAGCCGGGATTGCCTGGATCGAGCGTGCACAGAGTGCTCTCGATCAGATTGTCGCCTGCCAACGCCGCGCGCCGACTTGCCGCTATCCCCGCTCGGCAACTCCATACCGATCTCGGACCTCGATAGCGACGAATAAGGTGCAACCAATTAGGAACGGCACCAGGAAGTAGAGGATGCGAAACACCACCAGCGCGGCGAACAGGTTGGCCTTTGGATGGGCGGCGAGAATGACCGCTTCCATCACCCCGATTCCGCCCGGCAGGATGCTCAAGATGCCCGCGGCATTGGCGGTAGCGAGCAGGGTTGCCAGTTGCAGAAAGTCGAGATCCGCCGAGAGGCCTTCCGTCAGCTGATGCAAGGCGGCAGCTACCAGCAGAAAGTTGCCGGTTCCGAGAAGCACCTGGCTCGTGGCCACACGCAGAGGCGGAAAGCAGAACGATGCCGAGCCAATTCGGATCGGCTTGCGCAGGCAGGCGGACAGCCCCAGATAAAGCACA
>DASPMH010000022.1:0-16279 GCA_035627175.1 Terriglobales bacterium
CTCCACCGGCAGCATCTCCCACTTGGGATCGCCCTCGCGAAAGGTGCGGAAGATCTTCTTCAAGAGAGTCGTCGCGGTGATCGATCCGCCCGCCCCTTCGCCCTGCTCCATGTAGCGCTGAAAGCGATCGAGCTGGTTGAGCGTCGCGGCATCTTTGATCGCTTCGGGTTTCTTGCCCTCGGCAACGATCACCATGTTGGCGGCGCCGACGAACTTCTCGTTGGTCTTGCGGAATGCGACATTGTACGGATGGTCGGCGTAGAGCAGCGCCGCGCCCGGCTCGGTATCGCCGGTCTTGAGCTGATGGGCGAAGTAGAGCCCGAACACCATCACGACGGCGAAGACCCCGATCACCCCGTAGCGCCAACTGCCGCGCCCGAGTGCGATCAAGCCGTTGGTAATGGTGTTGTAGATCGCGTCGGCGAACCGTCCGGTCTGCATCGCGTGTTTGGGAGGATTGGTCCACGAAAGGATGATCGGGTGCAGGGTCACCACGCTGAGAAAGATCGAGATGATCCAGAAGCTGGCGACGAAGGCGAGCTTTTGCATCAGCGGAATGCTCGCCACCGCGATCGTCAGCGTCGCCGCACCGTCGGCGGCGATCGATACCATCGCCGGGCTGTAGAGACTGATGTACGACTGCACGATCGCCTCGCGCTTGTCGCCGAGACGGAAGTACTCCTCGTGGTAGCGCTCCATCGACTGAACCGAGTGGCTCAGGGCTCGTGCGGTGATCAGCACGAAGACCACCAGCACCAGCGGATCGAGGCTGAAGCCGCACAAACCGGCGAAGCCTAGCCCCCAGATCGCGCTCATGATGCCGGAGAACGCCGGGATGACGACGCCCTGCAGGGTTCGGAAGTAGAACCACAGCAGCAGCAGCATCGCCACCGCCGTCGCGGCGAGCACGTAGCCCATGCTCGTCAACGACTCCATGAAATAGGCGTAGAGGATCGGCGGCCCTGAGACGTAGATCTCGACCTTGCCGTCGGCCTCCTCGCGGGCGACGACCTCCTGAATCTTCTTCCACATGCCGGCAAGGTCGAAGTGCTCTTCCCAGAAGCCGGCAGTGATCAGCGTCGCCGTGTCGTCTTCCGAGACGAACAGGCCGCGCACGCCTTCGGTGGTGTAGATTTTCTGCCGCAGGAACTCGAGCTCCTCCTTGTCCTGCGGAATGCGGGGATAGGTCAGCGGCACGATCTTGATGCCCGAACCCGAGGTCAGCGTCGTCTTGAGCTTCGGATGGGTGATCGAGATCACCTGCTCGCCGTTGACGCCCGGGATGTCGTGCAGCAGCTCGAGGGTGATGCGATCGACTTTCTGCACGATCGCCGGATCGTCGAAGATCGTTCCCTGCTTCGCCTCGATCGCCAGCATCAACACGTTCGAGGTGCCGAACATGTTGCGGTACTTGGTGTAGACCTGGATGTACTCGTGGCGCGGCGGGTAGAGGTCGAAGAAGTTGGTGAAGATCGTCAGCCGCGTAATCGTCAGCCAGACGAAGAAGAGTGTGCCGAGCCCGATCGCGACCGAGACCGCAATGCGGTGGCGCAATAGGAAGTAGAGATATCGTTCAATCGCCCAACGCGGCAGCATCCCCTCGCCTCATTCCCCGATCATTTTGACTTGCGCGCCTTCTGCGACCAGCACCAAGCCGTCGGCGCCGGCGAAGTAAGCACGCTCGCCGGATGCAGCTGCGGCCCGCAGCCAGCGCAGGTCCGCGCCTTGCGGCACCGTCAGCCCGATCCAAGTGCGGCCGTGATCTTCACTGGTGAAAATGCGGCTGTTGTCGCCCGCGGCGTAAACGCGACCGGGCGTCAGCACGACATCGTAGAGGTGCGGATTCTCCATGCCTGCGTGCGAGCCGACTTGTTCGAGGCCGCCGAGCTCGGCTTCGCCGTGAACCGGCGTCCACGTCGCGCCACCGTCGCTGGTCGCCAGGATGAGACCGTCGAGCCCGACCGCAAAGCCTTCGCTGCGGGAGCGGAAGGCGACGTCGTAGAGCGTCTTTTCGACGCCGCTGGCGAGCTCCTTCCAAGTGGCTCCGCCATCTTCGGTCGCGAACACCGCGCCGAGCTCTCCAACGATCCAACCGTGATCCGGATCGACCCAAGCTTGGCCGTTCAAGATCACGTCGCGAGTCAGGGCACGATCTTGCCAGGTCTCTCCGCCGTCCGCGGTGATCAGAATGGTACCCCAATCGCCGATGGCCGCGGCGCGGCGCGTGTCGAGCGCGACGACGTGGAAGAGGTGGCGTTCTTTCGGCGTCGTTTGGCGCTTCCAGGTGGCGCCGCCATCGACCGTGGCGCTGATCGTGCCATTGCGGCCGACCGCCCAACCGACTTTGTCGTCGGCGAAGGCGATGCCGAAGATGTGTTCGGTGCTAGCCGAGGGCTGCGGCGTCCAGGAGGCGCCATCATCTGCCGAATGAACGACCGATCCGAACACGCCGCCGACCCAGATGTGGGAGCCGCGAGTGGCGACGGCGTACAAGTGGTCCTTGAGATCGATCACTTCGCCGCGCGCGGCGCCGGCCAACGAGGTGGCGGTGACCAAGGCGAGAGCGGCGAACAATGGCAATGCAGGCCAGCGGCGGCGCCGGCAGGTGCAGCTTTGATGAAGGCCCACTGATCCTCCCCGGGGAATCCGAAGTGGCGGGCCTTATAAGGAAAGCCTCCCTAGAGTGCAAACCTGCGGCAGCCGCGGTCGCGTGCGCCTCGAGCGATTCGCAGTGCCGCCTAACGCACCGGATTCCTGGCCGAGGTATCACGCCGGCGCATACCGACCCACAGCAACCCGAGCGCGAGCGCCGCGGCGGCAGGGAGTGCCAGTGCCGGCGCCGGAGCGGTGCGTACACACTGGAACGCGATACCGTCGACCGCGTCCTCGCCTTCCTCTCCTGCGGGACCGACGATGGTGATCACGCCGGTCACCGGATTGATGCGAATCAAATCGTGATCGTCGGAGGTGACGCCAAACAGCGCCTCCCCGTCGAAGGCGAGGCTGTTGATGTTTTGGTCGTCGCCGTAACCGCTCAGTTGGACCGAAGAGATCGGCAGACCGGTGTTCTTGTCGATGGTGCGAAGCAAGCCCTCGGTACCTTCCCCGGCGAGGAAGAGTTGGTTGCCGGGGCCGAAGGTCAGGCCCATGCCACCGCTGAGGTCGAGGCCGGACTCTCCGACGAGGGTCGCCGCGCCGGTATCGAGATCGATGCGATACAGATCGCCTGCGGATTGCGAGCGCCACCCATAGAGGATGCCGGTGGTCGGATCGAAGGCGATGTCGGCGAGCGTGCTGCCGCCGCCGCCACCGGGCAGGTTGAAGCTGCCGATTTCGGTGCCGGCACCGGTGGCGGGATCGATGATCAACAAGCTGCCCGGCGAGAAATTCTGCGGACCGAGCTGAATCGAGGCAGTCGAGCCGTAGAGAGCTCCGGTGGCAGGATGGAACGCCAATCCGGTCGTCTCACCACCGATGTCGCCGATCACCATCGCCTCGCCTGTGGCAGGATCGAGCCGCAGCAGATCGCGATCGATGTCCGCCGCCTCGGAGGCAAACAGCGCGCACGGTTGCGCCTCGCTCGGGCCCGAAGTGCCGACCAGCATCACACCGGCGATCGCCACAGTGAAGACTGCAATCTCAAAAGGCCGTCGCAGAATCTTCATGCTTTCCCTCCGAACAATCCCAGCGCCTGTAGCGCAACCCGCAGCCGCGCGCAAAGTCGGAACAATCAGAGAGGCTTCCCAGCTGCGTCGATGACGATGATTTTGCGCTCTAGGTTAGCCGCGCCCAGCCCGAGAATCGCTGACGACCGATGAAGAGGGTGCGGTGACCAGTGATGGGGGAATTCGTCCAAGTCGTAGTTGGGCCGCAGGAGAAGCACTGATTGATGGCCGCGATGATCGCTTACCTCATTCGTACTCGACGACGGTGGGGAGCAGGGTTGCGCCGTCGATGTCGTTCCAGGTGCCAGAGCCCATCGACATCATGACGAAATCCTCGTTGCCGGAGTCGTTCGGCTCGCCGCCAGACCAATTGAAATAGCTCGCGATCTGACTGTTGTTGATCCAGCGATAAACCCCTTCGTTCAAAACATCGGACAGCCCAATGTGGATGCCCGAGGCGATGTCGTAACTCGCGGCCAACTGCAGGACGAACGCTTGTTCCGCCGCGTCATCGATATTGACGATGTGCCCCTGTAGCCCGTTGTGAGATTTTGCCGAGGCGGTGATCGCCGCGTCGAACCAGGCTTTGGGCGTGAAAATCAGGCCGTAGTAGTGACCGGTTTCAGGCCGCTGCACGATCGTGCTGGGCACTTCCTGCCCGGCAGGCGGCGCTCCGGGACGAATGCGAATGCGGTACGACACGATAGGAACGGTAGGCTGATTCAACGCGTCCAGATGGATGACTACGTTTAGGTGCGTATCACCAGTCCAGCCGGCATCGGGCACGAATTTGACGATATGCCCCCGCGGCGCGAATTGACTGCCAATCAGCGACGTCGCCGGCCCGTTCTCGAACCGATCAGGTCTCGTCGTGAGGTTGAGAGTCAGCTTGGAGTCCAACACCGCTAGATCGGAAAGGATTCGACCATCACCGTCCCAGCAGATCGGATCACACAAGAGATCCGGGTGGTGATTGGATCTCGATGCGTAGAAGTTGCCACCGCGGCCGAACGAGAAGATTTCCGCGATATAGGCGTGGGCGGTCGAGAATGAGGCCAGATCGACGTGAAAATACAGGGGCCGGTCCTGGTATCCTACGATATCGACGAATCGATACTCGTAGTTTTCGAGCGGCACGCCCGGGCCCCATGCGCCGCTGGGATCGGTTTGCAACGAAGCGATGTAATTACAGAGGGAGAGCGAGACGCACTCCGGTCGCCAATCGACCGGCTGACATCTGCGCTCGCCTACCCGGTACTTGCACTCGCCATTGACGCAGGTCTGACCGATACCGCAGTCGCCGTCACAGCTGCCGCAAAATTGGGTGAAATTGGTCGTCGCTAGCGACGCGTCGCCGCAGACGAGACCGGTAGCCGGGTCGTAGACCGGCAGGGTTAGGCCGTCCGTGATCTGGAAGCATTCCCCGCCGCAGCAGGAGCAGTTGTCATCCTCGAGCGCGCAGGCGAGTCGTTCGGCAGCGTAGTCGGTGTAATGCGCCGCGGCAGGGCTATCGCCGGTGATCGGACAATCCGTCTCCGGTTTATCGGGGTTCTGTTTCGCTTCCACCTTGGCGAAGCAACCGGCGGCCGGGTCGTCGCCGCCGTCGAATTTCGCTTCGGCTTTCGCGATGCATTGCAAGTCGAGCTCTACGCCCTTCTTCTGCGCCTTGTTGAAGCAGGCGAGCAAGCTGCGCAGGCGCTTGGCAGCGCAGTTGGTCTTGGCGGCGGTACATTTGCTCGCGGCTCCTGAGTAGGAGCTGCAGCTGAGGCCGCAGAGCGGTTCGACGGCTGCGACGCAGCGGGCGTCCCAGCTGCTGGTGCAGCAGTAGTCGAGCTCTGCCGTCGCGCAGATTCGTTCGACGCAGTCGTTGCAGCCGGAAAGCGCCGCACCCGATACGCAAGGCGAGTGCGCACAGGCTTCGCTCGGGCAAGCCGCCGGGTCGGCGGCGCAGGCACCGTCGAGCGCGAGCTCGTCGATCGCCGCCGATAGAGCCGCGTCATCGGCCGTCGTGCGGCACAGTGTCGCCGGCTTTTCTGGGTCTTGTTTCGATTCGATCTTCGCGAAGCACTTGTCGAACTTCGCCTGCGCTTTGGCGAGACACTCGGCATCGACCAGGGCACCGGCCTTCTGCGCCTTGCCGTAACACTTCAGCAAGGCGCTCGCCTTTTTACTGGCGCAGGCGAGCTTGCCGGCGACGCAATGGTTCGCCTCCGGCGCCGCTGCGACCGGGCCGACGATGCCGACGATAAGGAGACTGAAAACGAACGCGGTGCCGAGCGCGACGCGAATAAGGCGCATAAGGGCTCCTCCGACATGATCCGGCGGACTCTATTTGGAAGCCTCGGAAGTTTGCAAACGGCGTCGGGCTCGCGGCCCGAATGAGCGGGTAGGTCGCCCTCGAGCCGACCTACCCCCCGATTACTCGCGGCGGAAGCGGCCGACGAAGCGGCTCATCAAGCCGCTCGACTTATCGTCGCCCTTGCCGGCTTCGGGTTCGTTGCGGGCGGCCAACATCGAAGCGCGCGCCTGCAGAATCGACAGCTCCTGTTCCAGCCCCTTGAGCTTGGCGACGGCGGTGCGCTCGGCTTCGTTGCTGCGCTGGATCTCGCGCAGCTGGGCCGCGATCGCCAGCTCGTGCTTCTCGCGGCTCTCGCGCAACTCGGTCTCGAGCTGCTTGAGACGCATTTGCAGCTCTTCGGCATGGTCCGAATCGAGATCGGCGCGCGCCTGACCCCAGGCTGCCGTTTGCTCGTTCATCTTGGTCTGCAGCTCGTCGTAGGCGGTGCGCTCTTCGGCGAGCTCGGCGCGCAGCTGTTCGCTGGCGGCCTGCTGCGACTGCAACTGCGCCAGCAACTCGGCCGGTGCGTCGCCGCTGCCGGCGGCTTGGTTGCGCAGCTGCTCGCACATGATCTGCTGATTGGTCAGCTCGGCACGCAGCCGCTCGCGCTCGCTCTCACCAGCCTCGAGCTGCTGGCGGAGCTGCTGGCATTGCTCGCGGCGGGCGATCAGCTCTTCCCCGAGCTCGTAGCCCGCGGCGCGAATCTCCTCGAGCTCGGCGGCGATCTCTTCGCGCGCCCGGCGCTCTTCGGTCAGTGCTTGCCGCATCTCGGCCAGCGCCGCCTGCGCTTGCCGGTCGCGCGAGTCCGCGCCGGCGACGTAGTTCTCGGCGGCATCGAGCATGATCTTGAGCTCGATGCACTGGATGCGGCTCTCTTCGAGCAGCGCGATCGCCTCGGTCAGCGACGACGGCAAGCGCTCGCTCAGCGGTTCGACTACCCGCGCCGGGTTGTGCTCCGTGCCATTCATTTCCACACCGTTGGTCATCTCTCTCTCCTCACAGCACCGCCGCGGCTTCGGCCGCATAGGATGCGCTCGCCACCGGCAGCGTAAGCTCCGCAGAGCGGCTCAGAGGCGGCGGCGGCGTGCCGTGCAGAATGTACCCGCGGAGATCGTCAAGCAACGACAGAGTGTCGGCCATGACCACCGTACACTGCGCCCGCAAATCGCTGTCGACCTCGCCGTGATCGCTGATCCCGATGATACGCAGGCGGCGATCGCCACTGCGCGAGAGCCCGGCCAGCTGCTTGCACGCCGCGTCGTTGTCGAGGTCGACGATGACGTGGGTGGGCCCGTAACAACGCGCCATCATCGGCACCTGGCGGAAATCCTGGGCGATGTGGAACACCTGCCAGGCACCCTCCTCGGACAATGGCGCCAGAGCCGGCGACGGCATGCCGTCGCTGCCCGAGACCACCAGCAGGCGAGCCGGTGCCGAGCTCGCCGGTTGGCCTTCGATCACACCGGCGGCGACGGCGCGGAACAACAACCGGCAGACCCGGCGGTGCGCGTCGAGCAAGGCATCGTCGAGCGAGCGGATCGAGCCGTCGCCGCCGAGGGCGAAGCGACTGCCGGAGGAGGCGTGTTGCAACGTCTCACCGAGCTGCTGCGTCAACAGCGAGGCCAGTTCGGTGAACGACCGCGCCTGGTCGACGGTCGCGCCCGCCGGGGTGTCGCTCTCCTCGACGTAGACGCCCTCGAGGCTGGCGCGCAGCGTTTCGAACATCGCCTCGAACATGTCGCGGCGCACGCCGTCGTGCATCGCCGGCACGAGCGGCTCGTCGACCTCGAGATCGGCATCGGCGTCGTCCCAACCGGCAGCCGCGATCGGCTGCGACACTTCGGCAGCGGCGGCCGCCGGCGCTTCGCTCGCTTCCGGCGCGATCTCTTCGCGGGTCGATTCCTCGTCGCTCACTGCCTCGGTAGAGATCGGCTGCGGCAACTCGAGCGGACGCGACAGCTCGATCGACGCCGGCAACTCGATCGCTGGCGATACTTCGGCTCGAGGTGCCTCCTCGACCTCTGCAGACGCTTCGAGCGGCTGCGGCACTTCGACTTCCTGTTCGGGCAGCTCGCTGGCTGCAATCTCTGTGACTTCGGCCGAGGCGACGAGCCCTTCGACCGAAGCGAGTGGCGGCGCGTCGCTCGATGCGGCGGCCCACTGGCTCTCCTCTGCCGGGATCATCTCGTCGCCGGCCTCGGCAGCCTCTTCCAGCCCTTCCTCGCCGCCACTGGCGAGGACGGTGTTGACCACCGCATAGACGTCTTCGGGAGTGAACGGTTTGACCAGGTACTCGACGACGTTTTCCGCATCGAGGTAGGCCTGGCGGATCTCCGCGCCACGCGCCGAGATCAGCACCACCGGCACACCGCTGGTGGCAGGATCGGCGGCGAGGGCGCGGCAGACGTCGCTGCCGCGCATATCAGGAAGGATGAAGTCGAGCAGAATCAGGTCGGGCTGAAACTGGCGGGCCTTTTCGATTCCTTCGGCGCCGCTGGCGGCGAGATCGACCTGGAAGCCCTCGGGCACCAGAATCATCTCGAGCGCTTTGCGGATGGTGATGCTGTCGTCGACGGCGAGAATGCGTGCGGGTTCGTCCATGTTGCTACTCCTGGAGGTACTTTCAGGCGGCATTGCCGCGGCGCTTGCGGCGGTCGGCTGGGACCGACTCGAGCGCTTCGATCAGCACCGCGGCAGTGCTGGTGCCGGTCGCCGGTAGCGGGATCGAGGCCTCGACCTCGACGAACTCGGCCGAACGGCACGGCGTCGCCAACAGCTGCGCCAGAGCGGCGCGCCCGTGACGATCGGCGAGCCGGACATTGACCAGCCGGCCATCGATCAGCTCCAGATGAGCTTCCCCCGAGCCGTTGCCGTCGACGACCATCCGGCCGCTGCGTTTCTGCTCGCTGTAGTCGAGCAGTTGCCGGATGACATTGCCCTGACCGTCGCCGGCGTCGGCGTTGCCGGAGAGATGCGTCAGCAGGGCGCGCGCGGCGGCGGCGGTGCCGGTGCGGCCGGAGCGACTGCATAAGGATGCGTACGAGCGGATGGCGTTGGCGGAAGGTTGTTGGCGGATCTCCGTCCACAGCGAATCGAGCTTGGCGAGCCGGCGCTTGGTCGCCTCGGCTCGTCGCACCGCAGTCTTCCACAAACCGCGTTCGCTCGCATCGAGCAGGCGGGTCGGATCTAGAACCATCAACATTCGGCCGTCGAGCTCGACCAGATGACCGATCGGCATGCCGCCATCGCGCACCACCCGGCTCGGCACCGGAGCGCGGCCGTGCAAGTCGACGGTGCGGATGCCGACACAGCTGTCGACCGGCACCGCCACCACCATGTGGCCGGTGCGCACCAGCACGTAGTGCTCGCGATCGTTGTCGTCATTGCCCTCGAGTCCGACCACCGATCGTAGCTCGGCGACCAGCGCCGGTTGGCCCTGGAAGACGACGAACGGCTGCGGCCGCCGCCCGGCGACCCGAATCATCTGTTCGCTGACGCTCGCCCGCGGGCAGACCGTCTCGACCCAGTCCGTTCCGATACCGAACCAGCCGCCGTCGACGCTACAAATCAGCAGCTTCGGCGCCAGCATGTGGGTTCCCGGTGTTTCGCTCATGAAAATCTCCTTGGTGCTTCAATCTCGCGGGCCAATGCATGGATTGGTCCGCCTGGCATCAGACGCTTTCGCAAGCGTCGCGGGCTTGTCGCGCCGCCTCGGGGCGTTCGAAATGCATCACAGCAGCCGCTGAATCGTCTCCAGCAGATTGCTCTGATCGAAGCTGCTCTTGACGATGTAGGCGCTCGCCCCGGCATCGGCACCGCGCTCGCGGTCGCGCTGCCGCTCCAATCCGGTGACCAGAATTACCGGCACCAGCCCGTGGCGAGGGTGGCTGCGGATCCGCTCGGTCAGCTCGAAGCCGTTGAGGCGCGGCATCTCGACGTCGGAGACGACCAGATCGACGGTCGCGTCCTCGAGCCGCGACAACGCATCGGCACCGTCGACGGCGGTGGTCACCAGGTAGCCGGCCGCTTCGAGGATCTCCTTGAGCAACATCCGCGAGGTGATCGAATCCTCGGCAACCAGGATGCTCTTGGCCACTTCGTGCGAGATGAAGGTCTCGACCTCGCCCCGTTCGATCGCTGCGGCAAAGCCGACCGCCGCGTGCACCAGGTCGGTCGGGTTGAGGATCGGCACCACCTTGCCCGAGCCGAGCATCGTCGCGCCGGCGATGTTGGGCAGGTGAGCCAGGTACTCGCCCAGGCCTCGGAACAGCACTTCCTGCTCGTTCTCGACTTCATCGATGGCGAAGGCGACGCGTTCGCCGGCAGCGGCGACCAGCGCCAAAGTCAGGTAATCGCCGCTCTCGGGTGAGCGCGGCAGGCTGAGGATCTGATCGAGCTGCGCCAGCGGCACCGGCTCTTCGCCGATCATCACCGTGGCGGTGCTGCCGCCGATCTGGATGTCGCGGCGCCGCACCCGGGCGACGCGCTCGACGTTGACCGTCGGGATGACGAACGACTGGCCGCCGCTGCTGACCAACACGCCGCGCAGAGTCGCCAGGGTCAGCGGCAAGACGATGCGGAAGGTGGTGCCGACTCCGGGAGCGCTCTCAACCACCAGACGGCCGCCGAGCTTCTCCACCTTCTCGCGGACGATGCTCATGCCGAGACCGCGGCCCGAGATGCGGGTGACGGTACGGCTGGTGCTTAGGCCGGAGCGGAAGATCAGCTGGATCGCTTCGGCCGCGGTCATCCGTGCCGCGTCTTCGGCGGTGACGATGCCGCCCTTGACTGCCTCTTCGATCACCCGATTGGTGTCGATGCCGCGGCCGTCGTCGGCTACGGTCAGCTCGACCTTGTCGCTGCCGACCTGGGCGACGCTGACGCGCAGCACGCCGCCGCGCGGCTTACCGGCACGCTCGCGATGGTCGGGCAGCTCGATGCCATGGTCGACGCAGTTGCGCACCAGGTGAACCAGCGGGTCACGCAGACCTTCGAGAATGCGCTTGTCGATCTCGATGTCCGAGCCCTGCGCGTCGAGCTCGACTTGCTTGAGCTCGATGCGCGACAGGTCGCGCACCATGCGTGGCAAGATGTCGAGCAGCGATGCGAAGGGCATCATCAGCACCTTGCGGGTGTCCTCGAGCAGGTTGTCGACCATCAAGCCGAGGCTCTGGCGGTCCTGCTCGGCGGCACGCGACAAGGCGCGGACACGGCCGTCGACTCCTTTGAAATGGACCGCGGCCCAATCGAGGAACTCGATCAGACGGCCGGCAGAAGCCGCCATCGGCGTGTCCTGCCGGCTCTCCACCGACTCGAGCCACGCCTGCAGGCGGTGCATCTCGGTGTCGACGCGCGACCATTGCTGGCGCCATTGGTCGAGGAAGACCGTCAGGTCGCGGATATCGGCGCAGCGTTGCGTCGTCGTCAGCTTGACGGCGAGCATCTCCTGGGCTTGGCGGAACAAACCGTCGAGCTTCTCGGTAGCGACGCGGATGGTGTCCTGGCGCGCCGCAGCGGGCATCTCGGCGGCGATGCGCTCCGGTGTCGCCGCCGCGGGCGGCGGTGTCGCCGGGGCGAGCGGACGATCAAGTATGATCGGCGTGACTTCGCCTGGCGCCGCCGCGAGGGGTGCGGGGGCGTCGATCTCCGCTGCCGCAGGAGCGGGCGGAGTGGTCGCAAGGGTAGGCGTGGCAGCGACGAGCTCGCCGCGCTCGAGCGCCTGCAGCATCGCCAGGGTCGCAGCGTAGCGTCCCTGATCGACATTGTCGGGGGTACGTAACAGCGCACCGATGACGTCGGCGGTGCCGTGCAGGGCGTCGAACAGCTCCGGGCTCAGCTCGAGCTCGTGCTGTTTCATCTTGTGCGCGACGCTCTCGAAGCTCTGGCAGATGCCCTCGACGTGGGTCAGGTTTACGGTGCGCGCCCCGCCTTTGATGCTGTGGGCGTCGCGCATCACCGACTCGATCAGTCGCTCGCGCGCCTCGCCCGGTGCGGCCTTCTCGAGCTCGAGCAGGCTCTGCTCGACCGCTTGCAGGCGCTCGTCGGCCTCGGCGCGGAAGATCGGAATCAGCCGCTGCAACAGATCGTCTTGGCTCTTGCCGCCGGCTGCGCCCCGCCCGGCGCTGCCGGCGCCGATCTTACGCCCCGCGAGCGGACGCTTCGGCGCTAGCGGCCGCGGCCGCGGCGTCTGTCCGCCTGGTTTGGTGTCTTCAGGGTTACCCATGCCACCGGCTCACAGCGTGAAATCGAATTGCTGGCCGATCTGGTCATCGTGGATGGAGACGTGGTTGCCGTTGACGCTACCGCGGTAGCGCTTGGCGGAACCGTAATCGAAACCATCGAAGGTATTGCCCTTGAGCTTGAGCGTGATCGGCTTGCCGTTGTCGGGATGGGTCAGAGTGAACAATCCCGATCCGCCCATGCCGGTCACCTCGCAGCCTTGGTCGTGGTCCCGAATGGTCAGCTTGGTCGGTTTGAAATCGCCGCTGAAGGTGAACTGCTTGCCCTCGGCCTGGTCGAACACGCCACCCGCGGGGTGGCCGGAAACCAGCCGACCCGCCACAAACGCTACCATTCGCCTTACGTGAGTTTGCATGAGCTCCTACCTCTGCCCAGCTGCCTGGAATGCACCGTCGGTTGCAATGAGCGTCAGGCCGCGAGAATGCGACCGTTGCTGTGGAGCGTGTAGCGGCCGGCAAGCTCTTCGAGAGTGGCGCAGACCTCGCTCAGGCTCTGCACCGCGCTCTCGATCTGGCGCATCGAGTCGACGTTCTGATCGGTGGTCAGCTTGATGTTGTCCATCGCGCCGGCGACCCGGTCCATACCCGACAGCTGCTGCTGGCTGGAGAAGGTGATCTGGGTCACCGACTGCGCCGCATCGGCGATGTTCTTGGCGAGCGAACGAATCGATTCGCCGGCGACGATCGACTGCTTGACGCCGGCTTCCGCCGACTTGGTGCCCTGCTCGGTCACCATCACGGCGATACCGGCGGCCTTCTGAATGTCGTTGAGCATCTGGCGAACCTGAGCCGTCGCTTGCTTCGACTGGGTCGCGAGGCTCTTCACTTCCTGGGCGACGACGGCGAAGCCGCGGCCCTGTTCGCCGGCCTTCGCCGCCTCGATGCTGGCATTGACCGCGAGCAGGTTCGATTGCTCGGCGAGATCGTTCACCGCGGCGATGATTTCGCCGATGGCGCGGCTGCGTTCGCCGAGCTTCAACACCGATTCCGCGATCGATTCCATCTGCTCGCGGACTTTGGTCATACCCTGCACCGCGTCGTCGACCGAGCGCTCACCGTCGAGCGCGACGCGCACCGCTTGTTGGGCGCTACCGGCGACTTCCTGCGAGCGCTCGCTGGCGAGACGCGCGGTGTGCTTCACTTCTTCGGCGGTCGACGCCGCATCTTTCACGGCGGCCGCGGCCTCGGTGGCGCCGGCGACGACCTGGGTCAGGGCGACGATGATCTGGCCGGTGGTGGCGCTGAGCGATTGAATTCCGTCGGTCAGCGATTGGATCTGACTGCGCAGCGTGCGGATCATGTTGTCGAAGGCCTTGGTCAACACGCCGATCTCGTCTTCGCGATCGACCACCATGATATTGGCGCTCAGATCCCCCGCGGAGATCAGCTTGGCAGCTTCCACGGCATTGCCGAGCGGGCCGGTGATGCCGCGGATGATCGCCAGACCCAGGCCTGACACCAAAAGCGCGGCGAGCAGCACCCAGCCGAGCGTGCCGTAGATCTCGCCGTTGCGCTCGCTGATGCGCTGGTCGAGGAAATCGGCGAAGGCCGGCTGCGACTTGTCGTAGAGCACGTAGTAGGAATCGATGGCGTTGTTGGCGATGTCGTACCAGTTCTTGGCGCTGGTGCTGACGATGTCCTCACGAGTCATCAAAAACTCGTTCTCGAGCATCGACATCACCCGATCGGTCATGTTGAGCGCGGCTTGGTGGGCGCCGCCGATCAGGGTGCGCATGTCCTCGCTGTGCTGGAAGATCGGATCGTAGGCGGTACGCAGGCGGCCGGTGTTGTAATTGACCAGGGCGAACTGCTTGAGCAGCTCGTCACGCTCGTCGGGGTCGATCATACCGCGCACCGCCGGGCCCATACCCGCCGCGGCGAGCCGGCTGACCAGCTCGGCGGCTTCGGGGATGGCAATGGTGGTGGCATCGGCGAGATAGCGGGTGTGCTGTTCCGGATCGGAGACCAGGTTCGAGGCCGCTCCGACCTGCGCGACGAAGGCGACCAGACTGGCGATCGCTTCGTTCTCGGTCTTCAGCGCCGCGGGAGCGTTGGTGGTCTTGTTCGAGATGACGTTACGCACCTGATCCTTGAGCTCGACCCAGCGGCTGTCGACGCCGAGAGTCGCGCCGTGCTGTTGGTCGATCTCGTCGATGGCGCGAACCGCGCCGTCGATCTCGCGGGCGGCCTCTTCGACCTTGCCGCGGAACGACTGATCGCCGCTGAGCAAGCCGGCCGAAGCGAGGCGGTGCATCTGCAGCTGTCGGATCAGCTTCTGCACTTCCCCCTGGTAGGCGAGACCGCGCGCTTCCCGTTCCGCGGTGCGGATGCCGTCATTCATCGACTGGATCATCTGAACCGTCGGAATGCAGAACAGGATCGCGAATGCGACGCCGACCAGCGCGAGCTTTTGCCAGATCTTCCAGTTGCCGAGCTGACCGAGATTCTTGAACATGACCAAACCCTCCTTCGTTCTCCGGACTCTTCTATCGTCTTGGCTGCAGGATCACTCGAGCTCGAGGTCCGCGGTTTCTTCGATCACCTCGGCCGGTGGCGCGAGGCGAGTGCTTTCAATGATCGTTTGGACGTCGAGCACGGTCACGCCGTTGTAGGTCGCGCCGTCGGCGTAGTGGGAGCCGTCGCCGTTGGTGAAGCGGCGCCGCTCGCTCTGATTGGGCGCGTACTCGACGCCGAGAATGGTGTCGATGCGAAAGCCGACCGGTCCATAGGGCGAGTCGAGCACCAGCAGCTGATCGCGCGGCGCCGCCGGGACGGTCAGACCGAGCACGCGGTCGAGACCGACCACCGGGACGATCTGGCCGCGGAAATTGACGATGCCGAGCACGTAGCGCGGCGCACAAGCGAGCGGGGTGAGCTCGCGCATCGAGAAAGATTCGATGACATGACCGCACTCGATGGCATAGCTGTGCTCGCCCAGCGCAAACAGCACGACCTCGGTCTCGTCCTCGGTCGCATCGGTCTGCTCGATCGGCCGGGCCAGGAGCCGAGCTCGCTCGTGCAGAATGCGCTTGCGCTCGCTGACCGACAGCAAGGGACCGATATAAGATCCGCCCTCGGGGATGCGTTTATCGCCGGGTTTCGCTACCGCTTGCATGATCAGCTCCGCGCCGCCGCGCCCGTGCCGGTCGCGCTCATTGCCGCCAAGGCAGCGCTCAACCGGGCTTCCTCGTCGGCGGACAGAAATTGTTCGAGTTGATGGATCGGCACCGGGCCATCCTCGAGCGGCAGAGCGCTACGATTGCCGCTGCGGCCGGCTTGATCTTCCCCCTCGGGACACTGGACCACCCCGAGGACGGCATCGGTCACCAGCGCCACCGTGCGCTGGTTCGCCCGCGCCAGCAGAAACTGATCGGTGATATCGATCTCGCGGGCCGGGATGCCGAAACGGCGGCGCAGGTCGTAAACCGGCACGATGCTGCCGTGTACGTTGATGATGCCGAGCACCACCTCCGGCACACCCTCGAGCGGGGTCACCTCGACCGCATGGATGATGCGCTCGGTAGCACCAACTTCGATGGCGAAACGGTGGCTGTCGAGCCGGAAGAGCAGGTAGTGTTCGGAATCCCTCATCGCGGCGGGACTCTAGAAAGCTCGGCCGCTCCCGGGTAGCCGTGAGTTCCACCTAAGGGAATTCCCTGATATCCGCCTGCGTTAGGGAAACCCCCTACTTGCGAATCGGCGCTCGCGCTTGGCATTGAAGCGGCCATGATGAGAGCTGCGGTGCGCCGTGGGGCGGTGGGTGAGGTGGTGACGAAACGGCCTCGAGATCAGCGCGAACGGCCGACGGTATTCGTCGTCGACGACAATGCCGTCGGCAGGGAGTCGCTACGCTGGTTGCTCGAGAGCGCCCGCATACCGGTCGAGACGTATGAGAGCGGCGTCGCGTTCCTGCGCCAGCCGCCGATCGGCCGGACCGGCTGTATCGTCCTCGATTTGCGCATGCGCGGCATGAATGGCCTCGACGTCGAGGCCCGCTTGGCCAAGGTGGCCAAGGCGCGCATGCCGGTGATCATGAT
>DASPMH010000023.1:0-2071 GCA_035627175.1 Terriglobales bacterium
CAAGGGCGAACCGATTCGATCCGCGCCACCGGGACCGCCAGACGCAGCGGACCGCTGCGGATACGCAACCGCTCGCCGTCGAACCAGTACGCGGTGCCGTAGACGACCCACAGCACCAGCGCGTCGACAGCGAGCACCAGCGCCATCATCACCGCCAGCTCGGCCAACGATGCCAAGCGAAAGGCAGGCGCTGCCGCTGAGATCGACAGCAGCAGCGTGCCCCAGGCGACCACGACCAACCAAGGGTCACGTTTCGAAGGATACAATCTGACAGACTCAGGCACGGCTCACCCGGGACAGGAGACGCCGGTGCCGCCGAGACCGCAGTAGCCGGAGGGATTCTTGGCCAGGTACTGCTGGTGGTAGTCCTCGGCGTAGTAGAACTCCGGCGCGGGCAGGATCTCGGTAGTGATCTGGCCGTAGCCGGCCCCGCCGAGAGCGTTCTGAAATGCTGCGGCGGACTCGCGCGCGGCCCGCTCCTGCTCCGCGTCGTAACAGTAGATGCCGGAGCGGTACTGGGTGCCGACATCGTTACCTTGACGCATCCCCTGAGTGGGATCGTGACTTTCCCAGAACACCCGCAGTAGATGCCGGTAAGCGACTTTGGCGGGATCGAAAACGACCAGCACTACCTCGGCGTGGCCGGTGCGGCCGGAACAGACTTCCTCGTAAGTCGGATTGGGCGTGCTGCCGGCGCTATAACCGACAGCGGTGGTGAAGACACCGTCGATCGACCAAAATTTTTTCTCTGCGCCCCAAAAACAGCCGAGGCCGAACATCGCCTGCTCGAGGCCGGCCGGGAAGGGCGGCTGAAGCGGTGTGCCGAGCACCGCATGTCGGGCCGCGACCGGCATCGCTTCGCGCCGACCCGGCAGCGCTTCCTCCGCGGTTGGGATCCGTGATTTTGCTTCCTTGCTCCACATCGCTGCCCTCCTCGATCGTCGCCAAGATCGCTAGCCGCAACGCCCGCCGTCCTCAAGCCCCCAAACATTTGTCAGCCTGCCGGCGCGCCGGCTGGCGATCCGCGCCGTTGCCGCGCAAGCTGCTGCGCGACTTACTGTCAACGGGCCTACAGCCGCGTTCGCTTTTCCGCTAGGTATGGCGGCCCGCATGGAACACCCGACCGGTACACCGACCAGCCATGCCAGCGTCGCCCCCTGGAAAATTTGGCTGCCGGTGCTGCTGTTTTTCTTGGTGCTCGACCTGAGCTTCGATCGTTTCTTCTGGGACATCCCCAAGATCAGTCGGTCCTCCTCCGACTACGGCTACCAGTTCGCCATCGACTTCCATCGGCTGCGGCAGCCGCCGCCGGCGGGCACCCTGCGGGTGGTGGCCCTGGGGAGCTCGGTTTCCGGCTCCTTCGATGCGGCTCAGGTTGCAGGTCTGGTGCGCAGTGCCCGGCCGCAAGCGCCGGTCGAGGTCCATCGGCTGATGCTACCGGGCATTCACCATGCCGATTATCAGCTGCTGCTGCAGAGCAGCGAGCTTCCTGCCCCCGCCGTGGCGGTGATCATGTTCAACCTGGTCGATTTCCTCTACCCCGCGGCCGAGCGCGAGGTGAATCCGACCTTGCGCTACATCTTGCCGCCTTTCGAAACGTTGCGGCGGCACGACGAGCTACCCTTCAGCGACCGCCTCGATCTGGCCGTCGCCGGGATCAGCGATCTCTATCGCTACCGCAAATTGATCCGCTCCGCGGTGCAGGATCACTTTCGCGCCCTGCGGCGCTGGCTGTCGGCGCCGGCTGCGGGCCAGGTCTACGGCATCTATCCGGACGGCTACACTGAGCGCCGCTTCGCGCTGTCGCTGAGCGGGCCGCAGGCGATGCTCGAGTACTATATCGATCCCGAGTGGTTGGCGCAGCGTGGCCGGGTGCGCCTGCAGTTCCGGGCGGGATCGAAGCTGCTCGCCGAACGCGAGGAGTCGGCCCCCGGCTGGAAGAGCGTCGAGCTGACGCTGCCGTGGTCTCCGGCGCGCGTCGAAGTTAGTGCCGACAGCAGCTGGAATCTGCGCGCCGCTCGCCGCGGCGACGATCTGCGCTTGCTCGGAGTGAAGCTGAAGGCGGTGCCGA
>DASPMH010000024.1:0-2145 GCA_035627175.1 Terriglobales bacterium
GCCGACCGCGTCGGTGCAGGCGCTGACGAAACCTTCGATTGCGGTCGCGGCCGTAGTGTTGGCGCACGTCGTGCCCGCCGCCACTGCCTTCGCCTCGAGCTTCGCCCACAGCGCCGTCAGCTTCGCGTCGCACTTGGCGATCGACTCGGTATGCTTCGCCCCATCTCCGCTGATGATCAACTTCTTGTCGGCCTTGGCGCGGCAGAGCGCGTACTTCGCAGCCGCTTCCTGCATGCCGCCTTGACATTTCTGCTGCGCCGTCGGCGCAGCCACGGCGGCGCTCGCAATCAGCGACGCCCCCAGCAATCCAATCATTGCACGCATGTATCAGTGCTCCTTTTGGCGGGAACCCTGGGGTCTCTCGCAACTAAGGCGGCAGCTCAGACCACAGGCCACCACAGCGCGTCAAGATATTTCGCCGGTGAGTGTCCTCTGAACCTCCTCCGACTCGGCCCCGAAACAGTCCAACCGGCCGGTTTTTGTAATTGTACCTTCGCAAACTAAGGCAACACCGCGATCACGCGCGCCCGGCCCGCCGCTGCCGTCTTTCGATCTTCATCGGGTACGCCTGTCGGCGGCAAGTTGAGAAGAAGGACATCCACTTGAGATGAAGTTGAGATGAAGGACATCCACTCGATAGGAGGAAGTTGAGACGAATGAGACGAAGGACATCCACTCGATCGGAGTTGAGACGAAGGACATCCACTCGATCGGAGTGGATGTCCTATGTGTGCTTTATTGTGGAGATGAAGGGCATCCACTCGATAGGAGTGGATGTCCTATGTGTGCTCTGCCGATGGTGTGGGTGTCCTTCGGCGATTATTCCGCGTCCTTCTCGCCGATGATTCCGCGCAGGCGTCGTGCCGACCACCCAATGCAGAAGGATCGTGGCGGGTATCGCCGTGATGGGGCACGATGTCGGCATGTCTGAAACACTCGACCAACCCCGACGCGGGGTGATCTTCCGCTGGCTCGCCGCCGATCACGACCGGCTCGACGGCCTGCTGCAGCAGGCGATGCAACTGTCCGCAGCTGTCGACCGCGCCGCCTATGATGAGTTTCGGGCCGGTCTGCTCAAGCACATTGCGATGGAAGAGAAGGTGCTCTTGCCGGCGGCGCAACGCGCTAACCGCAATGTCACGCTCGCCGTCGCCGTCAAATTGCGAGCGGAGCAAGGCGCGATTGCGGCATTGCTCGTGCCCAGCCCCACCTTCGAAATCCTGCGTCTGCTGCAAGACATCTTGCGGCAGCACAATCCACTCGAAGAGGAAGCCGAGGCTCTCTACGACACCTGTGACGAGCTGCTCGGCGCCGGCGCACCGGCACTAGTCGAGCAGCTCCGCCAGCAGCCCGAGGTACGGGTGGCGCCGAACAACGACGGCCCTCTCGTTTTGCCGGCCACCCGCCGAGCCCTCGAACGCGCCGGCTTCCGCGCCGAAGCGGCACGTCTGTAATTCGCCGAGAACCGCGACGAACTAGGCGGAGCGGGCGCTGTAGAGACGTCGCGCCGCCTCACGTCCTGGGCGCCGTTTGTAGCCGCGGCGCTTGGCCACGGTGTCAATCAGCTGGACGTGTCCGACCATCGTAAAGAAGCTGCGCGGGAAGTTCTGTAGCGCTCCCAGGAATCCGACCGCGTCCAGGCCGAGGTGGCGTAGCAACCGCGGTTGGCTGGACGCGGTCTTTAGCATCTGGGAAGCCGAATCCATGCTTGGCGGGGCTAGCGGCGCCTCGGTTTCCACCTTCATCGTCCTCTGGGGCCGGGACCAGCTCGGCTCCTGCGGCGGATCTGCTGTGACGGTATCGGGCGCCGGCTGCTGCTCCGCGAGATCCTTTACTGCAAGCTGCGACTCCCGATCGGCAGACTGCTGCCGCAGTGCCGCAACCGTCCACTCGAGCGTCTCGACGTAGTCGCCGAACGTCATCGGCAGCGGCTCACGTTCCCGCTCCGCGTCTACCACCTGGTCATAGAACGGCGCCAACCCGGGTGGCGTCGCCGCCGCAATCAGCCGTTCGCGGATCGAGGTGAACGGCGATTCCTCCAGCGAGTCGGCGATGCCAGCTCGGATTGGATTCAAATCGACGTACACCATGCAGGTGAGCAGGGCACCGGGGTCGAGCAGCGCTTGAGAGCGAAAGCGACCTTCC
>DASPMH010000025.1:0-2377 GCA_035627175.1 Terriglobales bacterium
GCCGTCCGGATCGTGCACGTTCTTGCCGGTATCCTCTTCCATGTGGATACGGGTCAGGCCGATGCTGCGGGTGGCGCCCTCGACCTCGATGACGATCGCGCCGCCGAGACAGATCGGCAGCTCGTACTGGCTGATCTGATAGCCCTTGGCGAGATCCGGGTAGAAGTAGTTCTTGCGCGCCCAGCGACTGACGTTCTGAATCTGACAGCCGATCGCCAGCCCTGCCCTGACGGCAAACTCGACGGCCTTGCGATTCAGCACCGGCAGCGAACCCGGCATGCCGAGACAGACCGGGCAGGTGTTCTCGTTCGGTGGTGCGCCGAATTTCGCCGAGCAGCCACAGAACACTTTCGACTCGGTCAGAAGCTCGGCGTGGACTTCGAGTCCTATGACTGGCTCGTAGCGCATGCTCAAGGCAGCTCCGGCAGCTTCCACGGCTGGGCTTGCTCGTAGGCGCGCGCGACGGCCAATACCTTCTCCTCGGCGAAGGGCGCGGCGATGATCTGCAAGCCGATGGGCAAGCCGCTCGCGTCGAGCCCGCACGGCAACGACAGCCCCGGTAGGCCGGCAAGATTGACGGCGATGGTGAAGATGTCGGCCAGATACATCGCCAGCGGATCGTCGGTCTTCTCGCCCAGACGAAAAGCGGTGGTCGGCGTCGTCGGGGTGACGATCACGTCGACATCGGAAAACGCTTGCTCGAAGTCGCGGCGGATCAGCGTACGCACCTTGAGTGCCTTGTTGTAGTACGCGTCGTAGTAGCCCGCCGACAGCGCATAGGTGCCGAGCATGATGCGGCGCTTGACCTCGTCGCCGAAGCCGCGCGCACGAGTGCGTCGATACATCGCTTGCAGCCCGTCGCCTTCGCCCTCGCGCAAGCCGTAGCGAATGCCGTCGTAGCGCGCCAGGTTCGAGCTCGCCTCGGCAGTCGCGACCAAGTAGTAGGTCGGCACGGCGTAGGCGGTGTGGGGCAGGGAGATTTGGTGCAAGCTGGCTCCCCTGCCCTCTAGCTGCCGCAGCGCGCTGCGTACCGCAGTCTCGACCTCCGGCTGCATGCCCTCGACGAAATATTCGCTCGGCACACCGATGCGCACTCCCTGCAAGTCTCCCGCTTCGCGTACGGTCGCGACGTAATCCGGCACCGCCAGCGGCACCGAGGTCGAGTCGCGCGGATCGTGGCCGGCGATCACCTGCAGGATGCGGGCGCATCCGTCGACGTCACGCGCCATCGGTCCGACCTGATCGAGCGACGAGGCGTAGGCGATGACACCGTAGCGGCTGACACGGCCGTAGGTCGGCTTCATGCCGACGATGCCGCAGAGAGCGGCCGGCTGGCGGATCGAGCCGCCGGTATCGGTGCCGAGTGCGCCGCCACATTCGCGGGCGCAGACCGCCGCGGCCGAACCTCCCGACGAGCCGCCCGGGGTGAAACCGATGCGCCAGGGATTGTGCGTCTTGGTGAAGCCCGAGTTCTCGGTCGACGATCCCATGGCGAATTCGTCGCAGTTGAGCTTGCCGATCAGGATCGCGCCGGCGTCCTTCAAACGGGCGCTGACGGTGGCATCGTACGGAGCGATGAAGTTTTCGAGAATGCGCGAGGCCGCGGTGGTGCGTTGATCGCGCGTCAGGATCACGTCCTTTACTGCGATCGGAACCCCGAGCAGCGGCGCCTCCTCGCCCGCGGCCCGGCGGCGATCGGCATTCTCGGCGGCGAGCAGCGCATCGTCCGCCTCGAGGCGCAGAAAGGCATGGATCGCGGGCTCGACCTCGGCGGCGCGCTCGAGGTGAGCGCGGGTGAGCTCGACCGCCGAGACCTCGCGGCGTTCGAGCGCGGCGAGCATCTCGCCGATGTTCCACTTGAGACAGTCTTTCATGGAGTGCGGAGCGCGGACTCAGTCGATGATCTTCGGCACCCGAAACTGGCGGTTTTCGAGGGCCGGCGCGTTACGCAGCAGCGTCTCGTCGGCCTTGGCGTTGGTGACGACATCGTCACGGAGCGGATCGGCGATGGCGACGATATGAGCGGTCGGCTCCACTCCTTCCGTATCGAGCTGCGCCAGGCGCTCGATGTAGTCGAGGATGCGGCCGAGCTGCTCGGCGAAGTGGGCCTCTTCCGACTCGCTGAGCTCGAGGCGGGCCAGCGTCGCCACCTGATGCACTTGTTCGCGGGAAAGGGACACGGCGCGGGATTAACATACGCCCCCTGCCCCTTCAACGCGGGCGGTCCGCGGGCGGCGATCCCCGGCAAATTTCACCCCTCGCATAACCGCGGGTGCGATTTTAGCGTCACTGTATGGCCGGATATCGACAGCAACTCGGTGGCCACGGCGAGCAGTTGGCGCAAGTCTTTTTGCAACGGGAGGGCTACCAGATCGTC
>DASPMH010000026.1:0-3548 GCA_035627175.1 Terriglobales bacterium
ATCCGGCCGCTGTTCCCCGAGGGTTTCATGAACGAGACCCAGGTGATCGCGACGGTGCTGTCGCACGACCGCGAGAACGATCCGGACGTCATTTCCGTCACCGGAGCTTCGGTGGCGCTGCACGTCTCCGACATTCCGTTCGACGGTCCGATCGGCTGCGTCCGCATGGCTCGCATCGACGGCAAGCTGGTGGTCAACCCGACCCTGGCGCAGCTCGAGCAAACCGACCTCAACATGATCGTCGCCGGCACTCGTGACGGCATCGTAATGGTCGAGGGCGGAGCGCGGGCGCTGCCGGAAGACGTGATGCTCGATGCGCTGTTCGCGGCTCACCAGGCGATCCAGCCTTTGCTCGATCTTCAAGATGAGCTCCGCAAGGTGCTCGGCAAGCCGAAGCGCGAAGTGGTCGTGGCGGAGTCCGACAAGGCACTGCACGCCCGCATCGAGTCCGAAGCGGCGCCGCGCATCAAGGCGGCGTTCAAGGTCGAGGGCAAGCACGAGCGCGCCCACGCGGTAAAGGTAGCCGAGGAAGCGACCCTGTCCGCGCTGCTCGCCGAGTTTCCCGAAGCGGCGGGCCAGATCACCTCGCATTTCCACGATGTCATCTCGCAAGTGATGCGCGAGGCGATCGTCAAGGAAGGCAAACGCGTCGACGGACGAGCGCTCAGCGACATCCGCCCGATCAGCTGCGAAGTCAGCTGCCTGCCGCGCACCCATGGCTCGGCGGTCTTCACTCGCGGTGAGACCCAGGCACTGGTCGTCGCCACCCTCGGCACCTCTTCCGACGAGCAGAAGATCGATGCGCTGATCGGCGAGCACTTCAAGAAGTTCATGCTGCACTACAACTTCCCGCCTTACAGCGTCGGCGAAACCAAGCCGCTGCGCTCGGCGGGCCGGCGCGAGATCGGCCATGGCGCTCTCGCCGAGCGGTCGCTGGTGCCGGTGCTGCCCGACGATGAGAACTTCCCGTACACCGTTCGCATCGTCTCCGAGATCCTCGAGTCGAACGGCTCTTCGTCGATGGCGACGGTCTGCGGCGCCACTCTGGCATTGATGGACGCCGGTGTGCCGATCAAGGCGCCGGTTGCCGGCATCGCGATGGGCCTGATCAAGGAAGGCGATGCGGTACGGATCCTCTCCGACATCCTCGGCGACGAGGATCACCTCGGCGACATGGACTTCAAGGTTGCCGGCACCGCCGACGGCGTCACCGCACTGCAGATGGACAACAAGATCGGCATGGTGTCGCGCGAGGTGATGAAGGAAGCGCTCTATCAGGCGCGCGATGGACGGCTCCACATCCTCAAGGTTATGAACGCCGTCATGTCCGGCCCCCGCTCGAGCGTCTCTCAGCACGCTCCGCGGATCCACACCATGAAGATCAAGCCCGACAAGATCCGCGACGTCATCGGCCCAGGCGGCAAGGTGATCCGCGGCATCATCGAGGAGACCGGCGTCAAGATCGACGTCGAGGACGACGGCACGGTGCTGATCGCCTCGGCCGACGGCGCGGCCCTCGATCGGGCCATCGAGCTGATCACCCAGATCGTCGCCGAGCCGGTCGAAGGGCAGATCTACCGCGGCATCGTCCGCAAGATCGTCGACTTCGGCGCCTTCGTCGAGATCATGCCCGGCACCGACGGCCTGCTGCACATCTCGCAGATTGCTGCCGGCCGTATCGCCAAGGTCACCGACGTTCTCAAGGAAGGTGACGAGGTTCCGGTCAAGGTCCTCGAGGTCGAGAAGAACGGCAAGATTCGCCTCAGCCGTCGCGAAGCGCTCGCCGAGCTCGAGCAGAAGGATGGAGGCGACGCTCACGAGGGTGGCGAGTGACGAGCTCCCACCCCGTTGGCTGGCCGTCGGTCCATAAGACCCGGCTCGACAACGGAATCCGTGTTTTGACCGAAACGATGCCGGGGGTGATGTCCGCCACCCTCGGCATCTGGGTCGAAAACGGCTCGCGCTACGAGACCGAAGCGCAAGCCGGCATCTCCCACTATCTCGAGCATCTCTTCTTCAAAGGGACCGAGCGCCGCACTGCGGCGCAGATCGCCGAGGAGTTCGACTCCGTCGGCGGGTTCTTCAATGCCTTCACCGGCAAAGAGAACACTTGCTACTACGCCAAAGTCCTGGGCGAGCACGTACCGCTGGCGCAGGACATCCTCGGCGACATCTTCCTCAGCTCGATCTTCGATCCCGAGGAAATCGAGCGCGAGCGGTCGGTGGTGGTGCAAGAGATTTTGCAGGGAGACGACACTCCCGACGACCATGTTCACGACCTGTTCAATCTCCAGTACTGGCCCAATCATCCCCTCGGCTTTCCGGTGATCGGCCGAGTCGAAACAGTCGAAAGCTTTCAGCGCCAGGAGTTCGTCGATTTCATCGGCGAGCGCTATCGCCCGGATCGGCTGGTGATCGCCGCGGCCGGCCGGGTCGATCACGAGCAGATGGTCGCTTGGGTCAAGCGTGAGTTCAGCGGCCTTTCGGGCAAGACCGACCCGCTGCATTGGACGCTGCCCGTCCCCGGACGCGGCATCCAGTACGTCGAGAAGCCCCTCGAGCAGCTGCACATCTGCATGGGGATCCCCGGTATCTCGCAGGCTTCGTCGCAGCGCTACGTCGCCTACGTGCTCAATTCGGCGCTCGGCGGCGGGATGAGCTCGCGGCTCTTCCAAGAGGTGCGCGAGAAGCGCGGCCGCGCCTATTCGGTCTACTCGTTCCTGTCGTCGTACATCGACGCGGGCTACCTCGGCGTCTACGTCGGCACCAGCGCCGAGTGGACCGAAGAGGTGATCGGCATCGTCCTCAATGAGCTGCGCAGCGTCTCGCGCGAAGGGCTGCGCCACGAGGAGCTGGCGCGGGTCAAGAACCAGCTCAAAGGCAATCTGCTGCTCGGCCTGGAGACCAGCGACAGCCGCATGCATCGCATCGCCCGCAACGAAATCTACTACGGCGACGAGATTACTCCGGAGGAAGCGGCCCAGCGCATCGACGCCGTCCACAACGACGAGATCGTCGCCCTCGCCGGCGAGCTGCTGCGCCCCAACGTGATCGCGGCCACGCTGCTTGGCAACCTCGAAGACCGCCAACTCGACAGCGACCTGCTCGCACTGTAGCGCGCTCCGAGAGGCACCTCCGGCTGTAGCGGGCTCTCGATTGACCTGCGAGGGGGCAGCGCAGTAGCTGTCGGCGATGAGCTCCGCAGTCGTCCGTCTCGCCGTAGCCCGTGTTCGTGCCGCCGCTACCCCCCTGCCGCTGCCGCGCTACATGACCGAGGGCGCGGCCGGCATCGACCTGCTCGCTGACATCGAGGCGGCGATTACTCTCGCGCCTGGGGACCGAGTGCTGGTGCCAACCGGCCTGGCGGTCGCAATTCCCATCGGGTACGAGGCACAGATCCGGCCGCGCAGCGGGCTCGCGCTGCGCCACGGCGTCACGCTGCTCAACTCACCGGGTACGATCGATTCGGACTACCGCGGCGAAGTGCAGGTGATCCTGATCAATCTCGGGCAGGAACCGTTCCACATCGGCCGTGGCGAGCGGATCGC
>DASPMH010000027.1:0-2825 GCA_035627175.1 Terriglobales bacterium
CGCGTAGATGCTCGAGCGCGTCCTGCGCCTGTCGATCGATTATCGCGGCTTCGTCATCGTCGTCACACTCGCCCTGGCGACTTTAGGGGCGTACTCGCTGTTTCAGCTGCCGATCGATGCCGTGCCCGACATCACCAACCGTCAGGTTCAGATCAACACACTCGCGCCGTCGCTGTCACCGATCGAGATGGAGAAGCTGGTTACCTTTCCGATCGAGACGGCACTGGCAGGCATCCCAGGCCTCGATCACACCCGATCCTTTTCGCGCAATGGCTTCTCTCAGATCACCGCGGTGTTCGACGACGCGACCGACATCTTCTTTGCCCGCCAGCAAGTCAGCGAGCGGCTGAGCGCGACGCGAGAGGCGCTGCCCGAGGAAGCGGAGCCGAGCCTCGGACCGATCACCACCGGCCTCGGCGAAATCTACGCCTGGACCGTCGAGTTCGAACCGCGTGACTCATCGCATCGGCGCGCAAGCTCGGCGGAAGGTACGGCGGGATGGCAAGCCGACGGCACCTACCGGACCGCCGAGGGCGAGATCCTGCGGGACGATCGCCAACGAGCGACGTACCTGCGCACGGTGCAAGATTGGATCATCAAGCCTCAGCTCGTCGGTATCGATGGCGTCGCCGCCATCGATGCCATCGGCGGCTACGTCAAACAGTACCACGTCGCGCCGCGCTCGCGGGAGCTCGCCGCCTACAACCTGGGCGTCGGTGACATCGTCACCGCAATCCAACGCAACAACCTCAACACCGGCGCCGGCATCATCGAGTCGAACGGGGAAGCTTACGTCGTCCGTGCCGACGGCAGAGTCCGCAGCATCGAGGAGCTCGCCGAGATCGTGGTAGCCGAACGGCAGGGCGTACCGATTCGCCTGCAGCATCTGGCGGATGTCGCGATCGGCCAGCAGCCTCGCACCGGCACGTCTTCGGAGAATGGCGAGGAGGTCGTCATCGGTACGGCGCTGATGCTGATCGGCGCCAACAGCCGGATCGTCGCCCATGCCGTCGACGCGAAACTCGAGGAGATCAACCGCACTTTACCGAGCGGCATCCGCGCCAAGACCGTGCTCGACAGATCGGCGCTGGTCGACGCCACCATTGCGACCGTACGCAACAACCTCGTCGAAGGCGCGGTGCTGGTGGTCGCCGTGCTGTTCCTCCTCCTCGGCAACCTGCGCGCCGCGGCAATCACCGCACTGGCCATCCCGCTCTCGATGCTGCTCGCCGCGATCGGCATGGCCCAGAGCCGCATCAGCGCCAACTTGATGAGTCTGGGCGCCATCGACTTCGGTCTGATCGTCGACGGTGCGGTGATCATCGTCGAGAACTGCATGCGCCAGCTCGCCGAGCGCCAGCGCCAGCTTGGACGGCCTCTGACTGCAGCCGAACGCGACGAGACCGTCCGTGCCGCGAGCGCACAAGTGCGCAACGCGACGGCGTTCGGCGAAGCGATCATCATCATCGTCTACATTCCGATCGTCTTCCTCACCGGAATTGAAGGCAAGATGTTCCGGCCGATGGCGCTGACCGCGATTTTCGCGCTGACCGCGGCCTTCGTGCTCTCGCTGACGCTGATTCCGGCGTTGGTTGCCAGCTTGATGCGGGGTCGCATCAACGAAGGCGAGAATCGGCTGCTGCAGCTGTTCAAGCGTGGCTATGCTCCGCTGCTGCGCTGGACCCTGCGCTGGCGCAAGGTCGTCACCGCTTTCGCCGTAGCCCTATTGGTCGGAGCCGTGGCTCTGTTTGGACGTCTCGGCCAGGAATTTACCCCGACGTTGAGCGAGTTGGATCTGGTCGTGCACGCAATCCGCCTCCCGAGCATCGGTCTGACCCAGGCCTCCGACATGCAGCGGGAGCTGGAGCGTGTCATCGCCCGGACCCCGGAAGTCGCTTTCGTCTTCTCTCGGACCGGAACCGCCGAGCTCGCTTCCGACCCGATGCCGACCTACATCTCGGACACCTTTGTGATCCTCAAACCCCGTGACCACTGGCCGAACCCGGACGATACCAAGGAACTGGTGCGCGAGCGCATCGCTGCGGCGATCGCTCGTCAGCCGGGCAACAGCTACGAGATGACGCAGCCGATTCAGATGCGCTTCAATGAGCTCCTCGCGGGTGTTCGTTCGGATTTGGCGGTGAAGATTTTCGGCGACGACTTCGATCAGCTCGAGCCGGCGGCCGAAGCCGCCGCAGCGGTGCTGCGCCGCATCGAAGGGGCAGCGGACGTGCGGGTCGAAGCCGTCGACGGCGCGCCGGTGCTCAACATCGACGTCGATCGGGTCGCCGCGGCTCGCCATGGCCTGAGCTTGGCCGAGGTGCACGAGGTGATCGCTGCGGCCGTCGGCGGTCGAAAGGCAGGCGAGATATTCGAAGGCGACCGTCGCTTCGATGTCGTCGTACGACTGCCCGATGAAGCGCGCAGTGACTTGCACGCCTTACGCCACGTGCCGATTCCCTTGAGCCACGTCGACGAGTTGCCTGGCACAGTCGAGATCGAGGCCGACGACGTGCAGCGCTCGAGCTTGCGCTTCGTGCCACTCGAAACCGTCGCGAGTCTTTCGATCGTCGACGGACCGAATCAGATCAGCCGCGAGAATGGCAAGCGGCGTATCGTAGTGCAGGCCAATATCCGCGGCCGTGACGTCGGCAGCTTCGTCGAGGAAGCGCGAAGCCGCCTGGCGCAGGAGCTGAACTTGCCACCGGGAGTATGGACCGAGTGGGGCGGGCAATTCGAGAATCTCGAGATGGCAAAGCGACGCCTGGCGGTGGTCGTGCCGATCTGCTTCGTTCTGATTCTGTTGTTGCTGTACGCGACCTTCG
>DASPMH010000028.1:0-4844 GCA_035627175.1 Terriglobales bacterium
GAGCTGCGCAATCCGCTCGCGCCGATTCGCAATGCAGTGCAGCTGCTGGTGCGCCCTACGGCGAGTCCGGAAATGCAGCAGAGTGCACGCGCGATCATCGACCGGCAGGTGGTGCATATGGTGCGGCTGATCGACGATCTACTGGACGTGTCCCGTATCAACCGTGGCAGTATCGCGCTGCAGCTGGAAACGATCTTGCTGCAGGATCTGGTCGAACGAGCGCTCGAAGCCAGTCGGCCCCTGATCGAGGCTGGCGGCCATTCCCTCGTGAGCGACGTCCCCGCCAGCCCAATTCTTTTGCATGTCGATCCGACTCGTATCGCGCAGGCCTTGTCGAATCTGCTGAACAACGCCGCCAAGTACACGCCCGCCGGCGGCAAGATCTGGCTCAGCGCTCGGGCCGAAGGAGACAAGATCGTCATTCGGGTGCGGGATAATGGCAGCGGTATCTCACCCGAAATCTTGCCGTACATTTTCGACGTCTTCATGCAGGCGCCGGCGGCTATCAAACGATCGCAAGGTGGATTGGGGCTGGGGCTGACATTGGTCCAGCGCCTGGTCGAGCTACACGGTGGGACGGTGGAGGCGAAGAGCGCAGGCGCCGGTCACGGGAGCGAGTTCGCGATTTCCATACCCCGTTGCGTCGTTCTCGCGCCGCTCTCTCCGAAGTCCGACAGCCAGCCAGAGACTCGAATCTCAGGCGTCGGTCGGCGGATTCTCGTTGTCGACGACAACCGCGATTCGGCCGACAGCCTTGCCATGTGGCTGCGGAGCGAAGGTCATCAAGTGACAGTCGCCTACAACGGCGAAACCGCTCTCGAGCTTGCCAGAGAGATCTCACCGGAGCTCCTCTTCTTGGACATCGGCATGCCGGGACTGAACGGTTACGAGGTCGCTCGAAATCTGCGTCAGCAGGGACCGCAGACCGCGATGGTCTTAGTGGCAATGACCGGCTGGAGCCAATCCAGCGACCGCCGGCGGGCCTTCGAAGCGGGGTTCGATCTTCACTTGGCAAAGCCGATCGACGCGCATGGCATCGCCCGGGCGATTGCGCTGCTACCGCCTTCGCCATCAACGGCTTCCACTTAGCTACTGGCGTGCTCGGGTTCCTGCCGATCCTCGGCTTCTGGATGGTGCCCCTCGGCGTACTCCTACTGGCGCAAGAAATCCCATTCTTGCGACCCCCACTGATCCGGGCGCTGCATTGGATCGAGCGAAAGTGGAGCGAGCGAGACTCTCGCTCGGCATGAGGGCGACATGACACATGTCGAAAATAGGAATTTAGACAGGATGACATGAATCACATGAGTTGCATTCGCATCTCGCTGCCGGCTCGCATCAATGTCGTCGGTAGTCCCACCGATGCGGTCGAGGGCGCTTACGCGACCATCTCGGCTGCCGTCGAACGGCGCGGTGGTGCAGACCTTTCCCCGGCGGCAGATTGGATCTTCGAGAGAACGGACGGTGCGAGCGCTACCTTCGCGCGCGGCTCCATCGAACAGCCGGGCGAGTTCGCCGTCGAAGCCGCGGCCATCAACATCTTTCTGCGCCACTCGCCCGAGCTGCGCGAGCGAGTGGCGACCGCCGGCGCGCGCATTCGCACCTGGACTACCGTGCCGGCTTCGAGCGGGATGGCGGGATCATCGGTGCTGGTGCTGGCGGTGCTCGCTGGCTTGCGCGAGCTCTTCGACCTCGATCGCCGCCGTTACAACGATTACGTTCTCGCCGAGCTGGCGCAGCGTGCCGAAGAGCACGAGATGGGAATCGCCTGCGGCTTTGCCGATCGCTATGCGCCGATCTTCGGCGACATCGCCTACCTCAGCTACCACGGCAAGCTGTGGCACGCCCCGCTCGGTGAGGAGCCCTACGTCACCTACGAGAAGCTCGGTGCGCAGGTCCCGCCGCTGCGCCTGGTCGTCGCTACCACCGGTGTCGAACGCAACTCTGGCTCCGTACACGCCCCGATGCGAGCGCGCTATCTCGAGGAGCGCCAGCGCGGTAGCGGTCCCATGCTCGAATTGGCGCGCCGGCTCGGAGAGACCGCCTGGCGTGGCAAGCAGGCCTTGCTTGCGTGGGAACTCGCCGCCTTCGGGGCGCAGATCGATCGCAATCAGACGCTCGTCGATCAGATGATGCGCCTGTGCGGTTTCGCCACCGGCGCCGGTACCGAGGTCGAGCTGCTGGTGCAAGCAGCGCGTTCGGCCGGTGCGCTCGGCGCCAAGCTGACCGGGGCCGGGGGCGGCGGCGCGATCTTCGCGCTGCCTGCGGTGCGGGAGGAAGAGCGCTTGGCCGAGCGTATCGAGGCGTCGGCGCGAGCTGCAGGGCTCGGACGAAGTGAGGTGTTCGTCGTGCCGGTGGCGAGCGTGGGATTGGTGGTAGAGAGGATCGCCGCATGACGGCGGGGTTCACCGCGGTCGTTCTCGCCGCCGGCAAAGGCAGCCGTTTGGGTGAGCTCGGCGAGCGTTACAGCAAGCCGATGGTGCCGGTGCTCGGCAGGCCGATGATCGAGTGGTCGATCGAGCGACTGCGCTGCGCTGGTGCCGATCGGCTCGTCGTCGTCGCGCATCCGGACAACAGCCGGCTCGAAGAATACCTGGCGGCGCAGCAGCCCGGCGTGCTGGTGGTGCACCAGCGCGAGCGCCTCGGCGTCGGCGATGCGGTGCTGCGGGCGTTGTCCGCTATCGAGGAGGACGCCTTTCTCTGCTGCGCTTGCGACAGTCTGTTTCGTCCCGACGACATCGCTGCGCTGGTCGAGCTCGGGCGGTGTGAGGCCGGTGTCGCGGCGATCGGTGTGCTCGACATGGGCGTCGCGGCGACCCGCACCCGCAGTGCCGTGCGCGTCGACGCCGATCGCGTTGTCGAGATCGTCGAGAAGCCATCTCAGCCGATCAGCGGGTTGGTGGCACTGCCGATCTATTGGTTGGTCCGCGAGCTCGAGCCGTACCTTGCCAATGCGGCTCTGGTAGGCGGCGAGCGGCACAGCACCACCGCGCTGGCGGCCTGGATCGCCGCCGGCAAGATCGTCCGAGCGCTGCCGATGGGCGAGCGTCTCGAGCTTACCGCGGCCGAAGATCTAACCGCCTTGGAGCAGGCGCTCGCGTCCAGATAAACCGCGACAGCGCTCCTGTAGCTGCCGTCGGTCTTGTCCACCGTAGCCTCGGCGAAGGTGAAAGAGCGCGGCAGGCAGGCGTGTAGCTGCGCTCGGTAGAGCGCGGCAGGTAGGCGTGTAGCTGCGCTCGGTTGAGCGCGGCAGGCAGGCGTGTAGCTGCGCTCGGTAGAGCGCGGCAGGTAGGCGTGTAGCTGCGCTCGGTAGAGCGCGGCAGGTAGGCGTGTAGCCGCGCTCGGTAGAGCGCGGCAGGCGCGCTGCGCGTCGCGCCATGGCGAAACTCGCGGAAATCCCCGCGCCTGCGGCGCTGAGGCTTTCGCCGGCGAAAGCCTCAGCCCGTTGGGGAAGGGGGCGGGGCTGCTGGCTTCACGGCGTGGCGATGCTGCTGTAACGTGGCGCGGAGTAGAACCATGGAAGCGCATGCGAATCGCGGCAATTGACGTCGGCAGCAACTCGATCCACATGGTCGTCGCCCAGGTCGAACCGGACGGGCGCTTTCGCGTGCTCGACCGCGCCAAGGAGCGGGTCAGACTCGGGGCCCGCACTCTGGCGACCGGCAAGCTCTCGGACGAAGCGATGGACGCCGGGATCCGCACCCTGTCGGCCTTCAAGACCCTGGCGGAACGGCAAGGTGCGGCGCGCATCCAGGCAGTCGCTACCGCAGCGGTCCGCGAGGCGAGTAACGGCGGTGACTTCGTCCAGCGCGTCAAGGACGAGACCGGGCTGCGCGTCCAGGTCATCCCCGGTCGCGAGGAGGCACGGCTAATCTATCTCGGCGTCGCCCACGCCATCGACCTGCGCCACGAGCCGGCGCTGATCGTCGATGCCGGCGGCGGCAGTGTCGAGCTGGTTCGCGTCGACCAGGGCGAGGCGACCGCGTTGTTCAGCGTCAAGCTCGGGGTCACTCGTCTCAGCGAGAAATTCCTCGACAGCGATCCCCCGACCTCGAGGCAACTCAAGGCGCTCGAAGAGCACGTCGAGAGCATCCTCGACGTAGTGTTCGAGTCATGCGGCGCGGACAAGCCGCCGGTAACGCGCATGATCGCAACTTCGGGAAGCTTGTTGAACGTCGTCGCCATGACCGCACACGCGCGCGGTGAGGATCCGGAAGGTCATCTCAACCAGCTGACGGCGACCGCCGCGGAGATCGCCAAGCTCCGCCGCCTGGTGCAGAAGGGCGACCGTCAGGAGCGGCTGAAGCTGCCCGGCCTCGATGCCAAGCGGGTCGATCTGATCATTCCGGCGGCTTGTCTCGCCGACACCATTCTGCGCCGGTGGAACATCGAGCAGGTGATGGCTTGCACCTGGGCCCTGCGCGAGGGCGTGCTGCTCGACTTCATCGCCCGCCATCCGCGTCTCGCCGAAGCCGACGAGTTTCCCGATCCGCGCCGCCGCAGTGTCGCCCGGCTGCTACGGCAATGCGGCGAGAGCGGCGAGCACGGCTCGCATGTCTGCCGTCTGGCGCGGCAGCTCTTCAAAGAGTTGCACAAGGACCTCGATCTCGACGAGCCGGCGGCGGAGCTCCTCGATCATGCCGCGCTGCTGCACGACGTCGGCCATCACATCAGTCATCAAGACCACCAGCGCCACGCCCATTACCTGATCACCAATGCCGAGATGCTCGGCTTCCAACGCGACGAGGTCGAAATCATCGCGCTGCTGGCTCGCTACCATCGCAAGGCCGCGCCCAAAGACGACGATCCCGACTACACCACTCTCGCCAAGCCGCAGAAGCGCT